>JBJOHQ010000119.1:0-12848 GCA_046047595.1 Planctomycetota bacterium
GCACGCGCGGCGCGCCAAGAAAACATGAACGCGTCTTGCGTCTCTGCCACGCGCATCCATCACCAAAGGTGATGCCACACGAAACGCGCAATGTCGCTGCGGGTCATCCTCTCGCGCTTCACTTCGTTCCGCGCTCGTATCTGAGCGCTCGCGACTGGCGGCGGGGCGGCTTCGCCGCGTCCGCCGCTTTCGCTCGCTTTGGCGTGGATTGCGCTAGAGGTCGCCGCCGCAGCGGCGACCGCGAATCACGAACAACAGCCCAGTGCCCTGAGGATTCACTCCGAAGGGCACAACCAGAGGTCGCCGCCGCAGCGGCGACCGCGACGATGTTGAGCGCTCATCAACTCACCCGCGCGAGCGAAGGCAGCGGCACGTCGAGCGCGTCGGCGACGGCGCGCAGAACCAAGTGCTCGGTTTCGGAGATCTGGTCGTCGTGCGCGGCAGCGCGAGCGGCGAGCGTGAGGAGTTTCTGACGATCCGCAAACGTGAGTTGAGAGAGTCGCGCGACGGCGGCGTTGAGCGTGTCGAGTGTGCGCTCGCTCGCAGGGGGCATTGCGGGAGCTTGCATGCCGAGTCCTGCGTAGGCGCGATTGAATGCGGCGAGCGCGTCGCCGCGTCCGTTCGTGTCCGCGTGTTCAATCGCCGCGACTGTTGCTACCACCGTGCGAACCTCGCCCGCGAGGTCTGTCAGTCGCAACGATGCCTTCTTTGGAGCCTGCGCGAATCGCCGCTCGACATGTCGTTCGAGGCACTTCGCAAGCGCCCACTCGCGCAAATCGACCGAGCCGTCGGTGCGCATCGCTTGCGCAAGCGTCTCGCGAAATGCGCGATAGCGAGTGACGCCGAGTTCGAAGAGCGCAGGGCTCGCGAGGTCGACCACGGCAAGTTGTGCGTCGCCTGAAATCCGCGCGAGCGGCGATGCGAGTCGCGCATAGACGTCGTATGCCTCGCGGTCGCGCTCCGCGACGAGCGTGTCGCAGGCTTGGTGGCCCGTCGCGCGACGCGCGATCGCGTAGCAGAGTGCGCGTGCACCGACAGAATCATGTGCAGCATCGACGAGTTCGGCTGGAAGGGCCGCGCGCCACGACGCAGCCGCAGCGATGCTGGCCTCGTCGAGCGTGCCCGCGTGTTCGATAGCACTCGCAGCACTTGCTGTTCCAGCGCTGCCCGCGAATCCTGCGGTCGGCATCGCGGCTGCAGCTCGGTTGCGCGCTTGCGTGGCACGCTGTGCGAACTGACGATTCGCATCTTGAGGACTGTTCGGGCGCGCACGCTCAGAAGCGGAGCGCGCACTTTCAGGAATCGCATTCGCGCCCATCGCCTTCAACGCGGCAATGCGCACTTCGAGTGGGGGGTGCGTCGCGAAGAGCGTGTTCAAACTGGATGCGAAGAAGAAGTGGTTGAGTTCGCTCGCAGCAGGTGAGTGAATGCGCGCGGAGTGATCGCGAATCTTCGCAAGCGCGCAGGCGATGCCGTTCGGATTGCGCGTGTACTGGACGGCCGCAGCGTCGGCGAGAAACTCACGCTGCCGACTGATCGCGGCTTGAATCAAGCGTCCAAACAGCATGCCAAGCGAGCCGATGCCCCACACGATGAGCCCGACGACGATGAGTCCAGCGCCGATTGCAGGTCCAGGGTTGTTCTTTCCTCCGCGTGAACGCGCAAGCGCCGGACCGATGAAGCGGAAGCAGATGTATCCGAGTACACCCACAGCCATGATGCCTGCGATGACCGCAGTGGTTCGCGCATTGATGCGCGTGTCGCCGTGGAAAATGTGGCTGTATTCGTGTGCGATCACGCCCTGCATCTCGTCGCGCGAGAGAAGTTGCATGCAGCCGCGCGTGACGCCGATGACAGAGTTTGTCGGGTCGGGGCCTGCTGCAAACGCGTTGATCGACGGATCTTCCATCACATAGACGGGCGGCACAGGAACGCCCGATGCAATCGACATCTCTTCGACGATGTTGAGCAGTTGTCGTTCGCCGGGATCGCGCGTTGACGCAGAAATGCGCTGTCCGCCGAGCATTTCCGCGATTTTCGTCCCGCCTTGCGAGAGTTGCGCGAGTTTGACGAGCGTCGCGATGAGGACGATCGCGCCGACGATGACGACGACGCCAACAAGCAGCCGCCATTCAGCGAACGCTCCTGGCCCAACTTGCGTGGCGAACAGACCCGCGATCGCGGCCCACATCGCGATGATGGTGCCGGCAACACCCAAGACAAAGAATGCAACGAGACGTCCCGTTTGCCTTCGTGCGTTGTCTTGGCTTGTGAAGAAGTCCGTGGACATCGTGCTCCCTCAAGTTGTTGCGAAACTCGCCAACCGCTGCAGAAACTCAGAACTTCACTGCCACGGCTGCGCGCGCAGCGGCATCAGCTTCAAAGAGGCCCATCTCGGTGATACCAAACGTGCTTGCCACGAAACTCGCTGGAAACACGACGATCTGTTCGTTGAGGCGCATCACCGCGTCGTTGTAGGCCTGACGCGCAAACGCAATGCGATTCTCGGTGCTTGCGAGTTCTTCTTGGAGTTGCAGCGCGTTTTGGTTTGCCTTGAGTTCGGGATAGCGCTCCACGAGGCCGATCAATCGACCAAGCGCTCCGTCGAGCGCGGTCGAAGCATTCGCAAGTTGCGTGATCGATGCCGCACCAAGCATCGCGCCACTTGTCGAACCGAGCGCCCCGAGTGCGCCGGCAGCTTGCGCGCGCGCGGCAATCACGGCTTCAAGCGTGGCGCGTTCATGCGCCATGTAGCCCTTGACCGTTTCGACAAGATTTGGAATGAGGTCGAAGCGTCGCTTCAACTGCACATCGATTTGGCTAAACGCGTTCTTCGCGCGCACCTGTGAACGGCGAAGACCGTTGTAGACAGCGATCACCCAGATCGCAGGCACGAGGACCGCGATGGCGACGACGCCGAGGCCGACAAAGAGCACAGCATTGGAGAGTACGAGCGGGATCCCTTCCATGGCCGCGGAGTGTAGCCGCGCGCGGGCGTCCGTCAGGCGCCGAACTCCGCGTTCCACTTGCCGAGAATCGCGCGGCTTCGCGCGCGTCGGAGTTTCGTGCGCGCGAGCAAGTCGTCGACGAAACGCACGGTGTCGAGCATGTACGGTCCAATGCCGAGCATGACCGCGTCGGCGCGCGCGGCATCGGCAGCGTCGGTGACTTCACCGCGCGTTGGGAAGCCGTGGTCGGTCATCGATTCGAGCACCTGCGTGGCCCAAATCACGGGGACGTGCGCTGCTTCCGCAAGTGCGAGGATTTCATCCTGCGCTTCGGGCAGGTTCTCGAATCCAATTTCAACACCGAGATCGCCGCGTGCGAGCATCAAGCCGCATGGTGGCATCTTCATGAGTTGAATCAGGATTTCTGGAAGCGCGTGACACGCTTGCGGGGTTTCAATCTTGGCGACGACGCCGATCGGGCGCTTGGTGCGAGCCAAAATCGCGGCGTGCAAATCGGCGATGTCCGCTGCATGTCGCACGAAACTCATCGAGACAAAGTCGACGTTTGCAACGGCGAAATCGAGCGTTTTCAAGTCGTCGTCCGTGAGTGCGCGAATCGGAAGATCAGTGTCGGGAACATTCACGCCCTTGCGATCTTTGAGCGGCCACGCTCCGGTTCGCGCGGCTTCGATCGTGCAAGTTGCTTCGGCGGAAGCGCGGTCGATGGACACGCAGCGCGCGCGAATGTTGCCATCATCAAAGAGGACGCGGTGGCCGACTTCGATGTGCGCGACGAGTTCGCGCGGTCGTACAGCGACGCGCGCAGGCGCTGTCGCGCGGCCGTCGGTATCGCGCGGTGCGTCGGTGCTCGCGGCATCGGCGTGGAGCACCACGGTGTCGCCGGCGCGCAAGGAAATCGGCCCGCTCGCGCACACTCCCGTGCGAACTTTCGGGCCAGCAAGATCGATCGAAATTGGAATGCGTCGTCCGCGCGCGGCAGCGGCCGTTCGCAGTGCATCGGCGCAGGCATTCCATTGCGCTGGATCGCCGTGTGACGCGTTGATGCGGCCGACATCCATGCCAGCATCGATCAGCGAACCCATGAATGCCGCGTCACCTGCGCCCCAAGGTGGCAGCGTCACAACGATGCGCGTCGCGTGCGGAATCGGTGGCCCGAGGAGTTCAGCAGCGTGTCGCTCGAGCAGCGTCGCGCCGTCGTCGATCGCGATGTTGGCGCGCGGTTCGTCAGGAGTTCGGCCGCACATGGCGGCGAGTGCGCGCTCGACGGCGTCGAGCGTCGGCATCACGTGTGCCTCGCGGCGCGCAAGTGAAGAGAGCCCAGTGCGAATCAACTCCGCTTGCAGCGGAACATGATCGGTTGCGCGCAGCGCGAGGTAGTGCGCGAGATTCGCAGCACTCCGTTGCATCGCGATCGGAAGCACCGCGATCGTGTGGTTCAGTTTCTGTTCGGCGGCGGTTGCTTCGTCTCGCAACGCGCGAATCGCGTCGTAGAGATTTGAAAGTCGCGCGGTATCGAGTGTGTCCATCTCAAGATGCTCCCGCAGTCGTGCGTTCTTTCGTGGATTCTTTCGAAGTTTCTTCCGAGGTTTATGCCGAGGTTTATGCCGAGGGATATTCCGAGAAAGGAATGCCATCGAGGGCGCGCGCATAGTTGCGCCATCGACCAACCGAGGCTTGCGTGAGTGGGCGGCTGACTTGGTCGTAACTCAACGTGCGCACGGTTCGGCGCGATTGATGAAAGCTGAGCACGCTCGCATCCCACGAAAGCCCGAGGAAATCAAGCATTTCGCGCATACGCGGTTCGCCTTCTTCAACGAGAGACTCGTATCGCACGGTGTGGATCGGGACGCGAAGAACTTCGCGCCAATGTTGCATGAGTCGCTCGGATTCACGCCAAGCAACACCAACCCATTCGGGCCGCGTGGTCCACGGATATCGCTCCGCACCAAACGCGCCGAGAACGCACGACACTGCCACGTCGCGCGGGTCGCGGACGATATGCACGATGCGCGTTGCTGGGAAGAGTCGTGCGAGATGCCCCAAAATCCGCGTGTTTCCGAGGGCTTTGTTCACGATGCGCTGTGAGCGTGGCGCGAGGCGTCGGATTTCATCGAGGTAGGCGTGTGCGACGCGCGAAGCGTCGCTTGGTGCGGAAAGCCCTGCGCTCTCCGCCCAACGTTCGATCGTGTCGAGTTCGCCAACGCCCTTCGCCTGTGGATGCGCGTCGATGATTTGATCGACCAAACTCGTTCCGCTGCGGGGCATGCCTGCGACAAAGACAGCGGTTTCATCGCGAAGCCCAGAGTCGCCGATCGCCGCGATGCGCTCGCGCGTCCACCATTGGATCGTTTCGTCGGTCGCGCGAACAAGTGCGTCGGGATCAAACGCGACGTTGCGCGACGCATGCGCGCGCATCGCAGATTCCCACGCCTCATCAAATCGCCCTGCACGATCGAGTGCCTTTGCGCGGAGGAAGAGCAGCATCAAATACGAAATTGAACCAGCGCGCGAAGCGGGCAGCGCAGCGTCGATGACGCGAACTGCTTCTGCAAACTTCGCCGCGTCCTGCGCGCCCTCACGGACGAGTAACTTCGCATGCTCGTACGCGATGCGTTCAGGAAGCGCGGCATCGGGCCCTTGCGCTTGCCGCAAACCATCGAGAATCGGCGCGAGTTCCGCGCGCGCCTCGTCAACGCGGCCTGCCTCTTCGAGCGTTGCAACGAGCGCAACGCGGAGATCGCGGACAGTCGGCGCGAGACGAATCGCGTGTCGAAGATCAGCGAGCGCTTCGTCGGTCCGTCCGAGTGCGCGATACGAATCGCCGCGCAACATCAGTGACTCAGGGTGTGCAGCCAACGCGAGCGATCGCGTTGCCAGCGCGATCGTTTCGTTGTGTTGGCCGAGATCATTTCGACATCGCGCCGCGAGCGTGAGCATCTCTGGATCGCGCGGATCGATGCGGATGAGCGGCTCAATCGCCGCGAGCGCATCGCGCGTGCGTCCTGCACGGAAAACCGCCCGAATCTCTTCGAGCTTCGCAGCTCGACCGCTTCGTGCGGGCGTGCCACGCGGCTGCGGTTTCACGCTCCGCCTCCGGCGCGCGCGGGCGAATCGTCAAAGGGAAGCGTGGAGATTTCGACGTCAGGGAGTCGCTTCTGGAAGTTGCGCACGGCCCATTCGTCAGAGAAGAAAATCACTGGGCGGCCAGCGACGTCGACGCCGTGCGTTGAGTCGCTGAGAAGTTCTGGCAGGAAATCCGCAGGCGCGCCGTTCTTTCGCCACCATCGCACGATTTGCCAACGCGCCTTTTCAAGCCGCGATTCGGCGCCGTACTCGCTCTTCAAGCGGTACTGCACGACTTCAAACTGCAGCGGACCAACGGCAGCGAGAATCGGTGTCTTCACTTGACCCGCGCCAACTTCCATCTGCTGCACGACACCTTCTTTGAGCAGTTGGTCGACACCGAGTCGGTACTTCTTCGAGTTGCCCGGTTGCGGATTTGTGAGATACGCGAAGACTTCCGGCGCGAACTGCGGAATCTCACTGAAGCGAATCGTGCGATCTTCCGCGAGCGTGTCGCCGATTTGCAGGATGTCGTGGCCGATGATGCCAATGACGTCGCCCGCCTCGCCCTCTTCAACGGTTTCGCGCTCCTGGCCGAAGAGTTTCTGCGCACTCGAGAGGCGAATCTTCTTGCCGCTCTGAACGTGGACGACCGTCATTTCGCGCTCGAATTTGCCGCTCACGACGCGCACGAACGCGATGCGATCGCGGTGCTTCGGATCCATGTTGGCTTGGATCTTAAAGACGAATCCGCTGAACGTCGGATCCTTTGGCTCGATGAGTTTCTCGCCCGAGCGACGCGGGCCGGGATCGGCCGAATGCTCGAGGAATCCATCGAGAAGGAGTTGCACGCCGAAGTTGTTTGCAGCGCTGCCGAAATAAACCGGCGTGATTTCGCCCGCGAGCACGCGCGCGCGATCGAACTCAGCGCCCGCGCCTTCGAGCATGTCGAGTTCATCGCGACCTTGACGATAAATGTCTGCGTCGATGCGCGAGGTGATCGCGGGATCGTCAAGACCAACAACTTGAACAGGTGCTTCACGCATGCCGCCCTTCGTTCGTTCGAAGAGATGCAAACGCTTTTCGAGTCGGTCGTAAACACCGCGGAATTCAGGGCCGTTGCCAAACGGCCAATTCACGGGGAACGCGCCGATTCCGAGCACGCTTTCGAGTTCATCGAGAAGCGCGATCGGATCCTTCGTCGGACGATCGCACTTATTCATGAAGGTGAAGATCGGCACGCCGCGACGGCGGCAAACTTCAAACAGTTTCCGCGTCTGCGGCTCGATACCTTTACCTGCGTCAATCACCATGACCGCTGCATCGACTGCGGTAAGCACACGATAGGTGTCTTCGCTGAAGTCTTTGTGGCCCGGCGTGTCGAGCAGATTCACGCGATAGCCGTTGTAGTCAAACTGCAGCACCGTCGACGAAATCGAGATGCCGCGTTGCTTCTCGAGTTCCATCCAGTCTGATGCCGTCGCGCGTTGATCCTTGCGGGCAGTGACCGAGCCTGCGAGCGCGACCGCGCCGCCGTAGAGGAGGAACTTCTCGGTGAGCGTCGTTTTGCCGGCGTCCGGGTGCGAGATGATCGCGAAGGTGCGGCGGGGAAGATGCGCGGGTGACTGTGCCATCGGGGGCGGAGATTGTCGCAGAAACTGCGGGAGGGGAGAAGCCTTTGGCGCGCGAAAGCCCGCGCAGTGGCGTGGAAGTAGACGCCGTCGCGTGGGAGTAGACGCCGTCGCGTGGTTGCGCCCGAGTCGGCGCTCATGTTCAATGCGCCGATGCAAATCGACTCTTCGCGCCGTGTCTCGTTCGCACTTCCCCTCGTGGTTGCTTCTTGCGCCGCCGTATTACCGCTCTTTGCCGCGGTTGCTCCGCAAGATGGCGCAAGTGCTCCGAAGGCAGCAACTCCTCCAACTGCACCTGCAGTTGCTCCTGCAGCGGCGCAAGAGACGAAGCCCGCGGATGCTGCATCCGACGTTGAGGCTGCGCTCCGCAAGTCGGTCATCAACATCAAGGTGCGACAAGAAGCGCGCGATCCTTCCACGCCGTGGAAGCGTGAAAGTCCGCAGGAATTTGGGGGTTCAGGCGTCGTGATCGCGCCAGGCAAGGTGCTGACCAACGCGCACGTGGTCGAGCAAGCAAGTGAGATTTTGCTCGAGACGAATCAGACTGCGCTTCCGATTCAGGCTGAACTCGTCGGTATCGACAAGACGCGCGATCTCGCGCTGCTCTCGACGACCGATGAAGCGTTCATTGCGGCGCATCCGCCGATTCCAGTCCTTGAAGGACTTCCGAAGGAAGGTTCGCGCGTTGTCGTGATGGGTTACCCGCTCGGCGGCGAGCAACTTTCGACGACGAGTGGCGTGATTTCGCGCATCGAGTGGTCGGACATCGGCATGACGGGCGAGCCTGGCATGCGCGTCCAAGTCGATGCGGCGATCAACTTTGGAAACTCGGGCGGGCCTGCATTTGTCGATGGAAAGGTCGCGGGTCTTGCCTTCAGCGGCATGGACAACTCGATGGCTGACAACATCGCGTATCTCCTCGCGACCGAGGAAGTCCGCCGATTCCTCGATGAAATCGAGCAGGGCAAGGTTGATGGCAACACCGTCATCGGTATCGAAACCCAAACGCTCGAGAATCCCGCGTTGCGCGCGAAACTCGGCGCGAGTGCGAATGTTTCGGGCGTCGTCGTGATTGATCAGAAGGGCGGCCCGCTCCAAGCGTGGGACATCTTGACGAAGATCAACGGCTACTCGATCGACAACAAGGGACAAGTCACGATCGAAGGCGATCGCAAGGTCGCGATGGATTGCGCGGTGGGACGCTTCGTTCCAACCGCCGACAAGAACACGATCACCGTCGAGTACGTGCGCGACGGCAAAGCGGCGACGGCGGAGATTCCGGCATTCACGCGCGCGACACGCACGATCGGAAGCTATCCCGACGGCAACTACCCATACCTCGTGTACGGACCGCTTGTGTTCAGCCCGCTCCACATGGATCTTCTGCGCTCAACAGGCGGTTGGATGTTCTTTGGTGAGAGCCCGATCGCGCAGTTCATCACGGACGAACGCCCGAGTGGTGGCAAGCAAGTGGTGGCCATCGCGTCGCCGCTCTTGTCGCACCCCGTTGGTCGCGGATACGAAGTGAACCCAGGCCAATCGGTGAAGAGCGTGAATGGTAAGACCTTCGCGAATTTCGCGGAGTTCGTGCAGTTGCTGAACGATTTGAAGGACGAGTACGTCGTGTTTGAATTCAACGAACGCGGCATCGAGCGCCTTGTGTTTAAGCGCGCGGAGATCGAGGCGGCGACCGAGAAGATCATGGACTCGAACGGCATCCGTCGGCAGTGCTCGAAGGACGTGCAGGGGATGTGGACGAAGGAGTAGTTGAGCGCTTGCGACGTGGTTTGAGCGCTCGCAGTTTGAGCGCTCGCGACGTGGTTTGAGCGCTCGAGCGCGGCTCTTGCCGCGCCCTCGCTCTGGTCGGCTCCCCTCGGAGTGAATCCTCGGGGGCCGAGGTTTGACTGCTCTCGCTCGCTTTGGTGTGGAGGACTTTGGATGTGCTCGAAGGCGGAGCGCAGCGAAGCCTGAGCACTCGATGTCGGTGTCGCTCGTCGTTTCGTGTGGCACTACCCCCTGCGAAGCAGGAGGTCGTGGATGGCGTCGTAAGCACCGAAGATGGAACGGAGCGGGTGGTCGATTTCACGAGATGTGCACGCGTCGCCATCACCAAAGGTGATGCCACACGAAACGCCCTCGGACTCGGACGTCACCCTCTCGCGCTTCGCTTCGCTCCGCGCTCGTATTGAGCACGCGTTCCGCGCCTCGCTATCCTCCGCGCCGTGCTGCCACAAATGACCTTCGTTCACAACGTTCTTGATCTCACCGACCGAATTGCCGCGCGCGAAGCGGATTGGCGCGCAGGTGCCGTCGTCTATCAAGTCTTCGTCGATCGTTTTGCGCCGAGCGCCGATCTCGACGCGAAGCGCGCGTTGTATCCCGCGCCGAAAACGCTTCGTTCGTGGCATGAAACGCCGGCGAAAGGTCACTTCGTCGAGGCGGCTGGGGTGTGGAGCCATGAGATCGATTTCTGGGGCGGCGACCTCGCGAGCGTGCGAAGCAAACTCGATCACTTGCACGCGATTTCCGCGGATGTGCTGTACCTCAACCCGATTCATCTCGCGTACACCAACCACAAGTACGACAGCGCGGATTACCTCGAAGTCAGCCCTGAGTATGGATCACGCGCCGACTTGCGCATGCTTGTCGGCGACGCGCACGCGCGTGGACTGAAAGTCGTGCTCGACGGCGTTTTCAACCATGTTGGTCGTCGGCATCGTCACTTCGAAGAAGCGATGCGCGATCCGAACAGCCCGTATCGCTCGTGGTTTTTCATTGGAAGCGAGTATCCGAACGGATACCGAGGCTGGGCGGATATTGCGAATCTCCCTGATCTTCACGTCGAGCGCGAAGAAGTGCGCGAGCATCTTTGGAACAGCCCCGACAGCGCGGTGCGCTCGTATCTCCGCGACGGCATCGACGGTTGGCGACTCGATGTTGCGAGCGATCTTGGGCCGCATTTCCTGCGCGAATTGACGCAAAGCGCGCATCGCGAGAAGCCGGGGTCATGCGTCGTGGGCGAGATTTGGAATGCGCCGAGCGGTTGGGAACGCTCGCTCGATGGCATTCTCAACATGAACGCGCGCATGATCATTCTCGACTATTGCCGCGGTCGCGCGGATGCGACGACGACAAGCGAGCGTCTGCGTGACATGGTTGATGACGCGGGTATCGAGTTCGTGCTGCGCTGTTGGACGACGCTTGAGAACCACGACACAGAGCGGCTTGCGCATGTGGTGCCGCACGAAGGAGAGCGACGCATCGCGCACGTTTTGCAAGCGATGCTGCCGGGTTGTCCAAATGTCTACTACGGTCAAGAGGTTGGTACTGCAGGCGGCGCGGACCCCGAAAATCGCGCGCCGATGCGCTGGGATCTTGTGCGCGACGGTTACCCCGAGTGGGAGTTCATGCGCGGGCTTTACGCGGCACGGCGCTCGATGCGCGCAGCATCGAAGGGCGATGTGATCTTCCTTCGCGGCCGCAAGTTGCTCGCGTTTTTGCGCACCACCGATCGCGCACTCGAAAGTGTGCTTGTCGTCGCGAACATGGAAGACGACGAGGTGGAAGAAACGCTTTCGGTGCGCGACGGCCGCATCATGGCGGGCACGCACTTCAAAGATGCACTCGCGTTTGATCGCCCCGATGCATTCTCGACGCACGTCCAAATGGGCTTCGCCACGCTGAAATTGCCACCAAAGTCCGTGCGTGTTCTCCGAGTTGTTCCGCCGACGCATGGTCAACACTCCCCGTACAAGAGAATGCGCTGAGAGAATGCGCGGATCGAATGCGCGGAATTTGTCGCGCGGTTTGCATCGAGCGAGGCTGAACTCCAAATGGCGAGGTCCATGAAGCGTTGTGTGCACAGATCCCTGTGAATTCCGCCATACTGCTGATCATGGCCGCCTTCACTGTTGATTCAGCCTCTTCCAAATCCACAGCCCCCACAACGACGCACGACCTCACGACGCGTACCGACGGCGTCGCGGCGACGGTGACCCGAGAACTCGCGCGCACGCAGGGCCTCTTGCGACTCGCGCCATGCTGGGTGCCGCGCTCGTTCTTGCAGCCGGGGCTGCGCATCAAGTTGCACCCCGACGACACGTACGCCTTCGGCCTCCACCGCGGCGGCATCGACGAGCGTTGGTTTAGTTCGACAACCGAAGCGGCGAACGACAACCGCACGCCCGACGAAGGACTTTCGTATTGCGTCGTTGGACACGAGCGTTTCACGTTGCGCCAAGCGGTCGCGGAGTCGGGCGCGGAACTCATCGGAGAGCGACTTTGGTCGCGCTACAAGAAGTGGCCCGTGTACGCGAAGTTCTTCGACAACATGGGGCCGATCCCGCACCACATGCACCAAGACGATGCGCAAGCGGCGCTTGTTGGTCAAGAAGGGAAGCCCGAGGCGTACTACTTTCCGCCGCAACACAATCCGGTGGGCAACAACTTCCCGCACACCTTCATGGGACTCGTGCCTGGAACGACGAAGGCCGATGTGCGCCGTTGCCTTGAAAACTGGAACAAGGGCGACAACGGCATCCTCGATATCTCGCAGGCTTATCGCCTGAAGGTTGGCTCGGGTTGGATCATGGAGCCGCGCGTGTTGCACGCGCCAGGCTCGCTTTGCACCTACGAGCCGCAGTGGGGGAGCGATGTCTTTGCGATGTATCAATCGCTTGTCGAAGGTCGCATGGTGCCGTGGGAACTACTCGTGAAGGACATGCCGAAGGATCGGCACCGCGATCTCGATTTCATCGTCGAGCAACTCGATTGGGAGAAGAACGTCGATCCAAACTTCAAGGCGAATCGCTACCTCGAGCCGGTGACGGCAGCGAAGGGCGAGGGCTGGCATGATCGCTGGATCATTTACGGCAAGATGAACGGCTTTGAGTACTTCACGGCGAAGGAACTCACGGTCGAGCCGGGCGCGACATGCACGATCGTCGACAACGGCGCGTACGGGTTGACCTGCGTACAAGGCACGGGCACGATCAACGGCGAGCCGCTCTCATGCCCGCGCCTCATTCGTTTCCGCGAGCTGACGAACGACGAGTACTTCTGCACGGAAGCGGGCGCGCGACGCGGCGTGACGTTTACGAATACGTCGACGGTGGAGCCGCTTGTGTGCTTGCGGTACTTTGGTCCCGAAGTGCATCCGAACGCGCCGCGCGTTGGTGCGCATCGA
>JBJOHQ010000120.1:0-5514 GCA_046047595.1 Planctomycetota bacterium
ACGGCGAAAACGGAGAGACCAGCGCCGACGGCACGACACAGAAATCGGCGGCGGACGATGTCGGTGCACAAAGAGACGCGGCCGTCGCTGCGATGACGCTGCACGCAGCGCGGCTCGCAGCGGACTCTGTGCCCGCCCCACTTCTCGCGCCGCTCGCTGATCGCGTTCGAAACACTGCACGCGCACTTGTGGAAGGCGAAGCGACCGAGTTCACCCCGCTCTCGTTCGAAATCGCTGTGTCGTCGATCGCTGCACTGACCGCGCCAGGCTCAAGCGACGAGGACATCGCCCTCGCGGTTCGCGTCCTCGACCGCTTATTGCAGAGCACCGCCAATCAGCGCGGCCGCCTGGTGGATGTCGCCCTGCCGCTCGCGCTTGCTTGCGCCTCGGATACGCTCCCCGCGCCAAGTGGCACGGCGCTCCGCGAGGTGCTCGAGGAAGTCGCACGCGTCGCCGAGAACCTGCAGATCGGCGTTGGACCAACGCCCGACGGGACTCCTGCCGACCTCGCTGGCGGTCTCGCGCTGCCAAGTTCTCGCTTGGTTGTGGCCGACGCACAGTGCCTTCGCCTCGCGGCGGCCGTCGCAGTGCTCCGATTGCGAGAGCAACGCATAAAGCCGGGTGCGTCGCCCGAGACATCGCCCGCGACATCGCCCGCGGCATCGCCCGCGGCATCCCCCGCAACATCCCCCGCGACTCCCCTTTCAGCGCCGCCTGAGCCGATTCGTGCGGCCACCTCTGAGACACAACAGCGTTCCATCATCGGCTTCGTTCGCTTCCTTGCGCAGCACGTGGCGAACGAGCCGTGGACCGACGGATTCCGCCAACCAGACGCCATTCGCGGACTTGTCCGCGCGAGTCTTGCGACCGACGATTGCCCTCCGGCCGCGACCGCCGCTGGCCTCTTCCTCTCGATCGCTGCAGCCGAGTTGCTCGATGGTGGCGGCTGAACTTGGCCGCCAACTCAAACTTCGAAAGCCAGAAACTCAGAATTTGCCGCAGTTCCTCGGAAATACCGATGGAATCGTGCCGTATATTCGCAAGGTCTGGGCTTGTCCCGGCGGCCTGCGCCTCCCGCGCAGTTTCCTTTCGTTCGTGTTCAGCTCGTCACCGTTCTGGATTCGGAGTCTTCCATGCACCAGTTCATGCACCTGAAGGTCCACAACAACGTCTTCGCTCACTCGCTCGTTGCTGGCATCGTTGCATGCACTGCGGCGACGCTCACGAGCGAAGCATCCGCACAAGGGCTCTCGGAGCGCTTGCAAGCGGTTGCCGAGCAGAAGCGCGAAACGGCGCGCAACGATGTTTCGAAGGGCAAGCTCCTTGGCGCGTTGCTCTACGTCGATGTCACGGTTGCGTTCGACAAGACGCCGGCTCGGACCGCATTCGAGTACTTGGCGCAACAACTCGGCGTTCCGCTCGTCGTCCGCTACGCGGGCGAAGGCGGCTCGGAAGGCATCGACCCCGAACTCGAAATCTCGCTCTCGATCGAGGGCGCACCAGCGATCAACGTGCTCGAGCGCATGCTCGAGATCTGCGGCACCGACTCGCCGTGCACGTGGCAGATCCGCGAAGGCTTCGTCGAAGCAGGTACGAAGGATCGTCTCGCGGTTCCGGCCGCTCGCGAACTCCGTATGTACCCAGTGCGCGACCTTCTCTTTGAACCACCGACCTTCGACAACGCACCCGACTTCAACCTGAGTTCTGCGCTCTCGCAGGGCGGCCAAGGCCAAGGTGGTGGTGGTAGCGGCGGTGGCTTCGGTGGCGGAGGCGGCGGATTCGGCGGCGGCGGAGGTGGCGGTGGCGGATTCGGCGGCGGTGGCGGCGGCTCCGGTGGTGGAGGCGGCGGCATCATCGGCGATCCTGGCGAAGACCCAGAGCGTCCAAACGTCGAAGAACTCGCCGATCAACTCATCGGGATCATTCAGGAGCAGTGTGAACCTGAAGCATGGGCCGACGCTGGTGGCGATTGGGCCACGATCAAGTATTACCAAGGCGTCCTGCTCATTCGCGCCCCTGACTTCGTGCACCGTCAGATCGATGGCTACCCGTTCAAGCCGCAACGTCCACGACGTTCGACGCCTGACGCGGCCCCGTCGAACTCCTCAGCGAGCACCGAAGGCGCAAAGCGCTACGTCACATTTACGACTGGTCTCTCGATCGTCGAGAACGTGAAGTTCAAGAGCGTGCCTGTTGAAGGTGCCGTGAGCGGTGGCGGCAACACGCGCAACTGAGGCCATTCTCCAGAGTGCATCGGGCGAGTGCGTCGTTCGCCCGTTGAAATCATGCTGATCTTGGATGTTGAAGAGATACATCGGGCGAGTTGTCCTACGGAAACATCTCATCGAGGCCCGCTGCCCCACACCCACCCGCGAGAGACCGAACCCAATGCGCATCACGCGCTGCCGTGGACGGCACTGAACTGCAAAGGACGGCCTTCATGCGACGAGTAGCACCGCCCCTTCAAGGATCGACGCTTCGCCCCGCACACTCCGTTGGTCTTGTGAGTGCGCTTGCCTTCGTCTTTGGGAGTTCGGTTGGAAGTTCGTTTGCGACGTCGCTTGTGGACGCGTCCCCATCGAACCGTATGGCGAACGAGGTGACGTCGTTCGTTCAGTCGTCGTCCACTCAAAGCACACCACCGAAGAAGCCGCGCGCGCTCGCGCCAACGCACGACCCTTCGAAGCCGGCCTCGGGAACCCCGCGCGCGAGCGATCCAGAAACGAATCCCGCGAATCCGAGTACCCCCAACGCTCCGACCACAAAGGAAGTCTCGCCGCCAAAGTCTGGCGAGGCTCGACCGAGTAAGCCAACATCAACGACCCCAACTTCGCCGAACCCCAAGCCGCCAACCGCGGACGCGTGGGAGCCGCAGTGCTCCATCACCGCGGCATTCGTGGAAACCCGTCCGGCGGACAGCCCACCACTTGAAACCGAAGAAGAGCGTGCGCGCGAACAGCTCGGCCGACTCGTCTTCTCTCGCTGCGATGTCGTCATCGACGAAGCTCCGATGCGCGACGTCTTGCGTGCGCTTCGTCGAGCGATCGGAATCAACCTCGTCGTCTTCGAACTCGGCGGCGGCATGCCGGGCATCGATCCTGATCAGCCTGTGAGTCTGCAGCTCGAAAACGCGTCGGGACGCGAGGTACTCGAGTCTCTCGCCGGCATGACGGGGCTCTCGTGCACATGGCAACTCCACAACGCGACCGTTGAGTTCGGCCCGAAGGCGACGCTTGCGCGCGAGGAAGCGCGTTTCCAAAAGCTGTACCAGACGGGCGATCTCGCGATGGAACCTGGCGACTGGAAAAGTAGAGGCATCGGCGTGGCAGTCTCGAAAAGCTACAACCGGCGCGACAGCGACGAAGTGATCGGCGAACTCGTTCGCATGATCACCACGCACTGCGAACCCGAGGCGTTCAATCCCGCGCCGCCGATGATGGTCGAAGATGCGAACGGCAATCTTGTCATCGTGCAGCACACGATCCCAACGGGAGGCAGGTCGAGTTCGCCGAAGTCGAACCCCAACACGACCGCCTCGCGCAACTTCGATCCCTCGCTCGCCGTGGTGTACGCCACGGGCCAGTGGGCATCGATTCAAGCGAAAGACAACCAAGTCGTCGTGAACGGGCCCGATTTCGTGCATCGCTCGATCGATGGCTACGGCACGGCGATTCCCCCTCGCGAAGCGGCACCTCGCGAAGCAGCACCTCGCGAAGCAGCACCTCGCGAAGCGGCACCACGCATGACGACGCCGTCCGGCCCAACCCGTTGATCGGAGGCACAGTGCGCAGAGAAACCCTGATCAATCATCGCACGACCTGTCGGTGGCCTTACGCCCCAGAGTTCTCGTTCCGCGTTGCGCTCACGATGCTCGTGGCAGGCTCGACGCTCTCGTCGAGTGATGCGCACGCCGCGGCCTACCGCGCCTCGTTCACGACGACCAGCCTCGTGACCGCAAACGACGCTGCTTTCGACGATGCCGCAACCGATACCTCGGCACGCGCGGAGCCGCGCGTCGTCGTGACCTGGGCTGAGACGCGCCCTTCCGACACCCCCGCGCCTGAGTCGGACAGCGATCGCCGACTCGAAGCCATCGGCCGACTCGTGTACTCCCGCGTCAACATGCGATTTGAGGATGTACCAGTCGGTACAGCGCTTCAAGAGATCGCCGATGCCATCGGGCTGAATCTCCTCGTCTTCGAGCGGGTCGATCCGAATGACGCACGGTCGGGCATCGATGTCGATCGTCGCATCGATCTCACGCTTGAAGGCGTCAGCGGCCGCGCTGCGCTTGAAGCGGTCATTGGACTCGCGAGCCGTCAAGCGACATGGCAAGTCTTCAACGGCGTCTTGGAAGTCGGACTTCGCAAGGATCTCGCGCGTACATCGGCGCGATCGTTGCGGACCCACGACGCGACCGATCTGTCGCTCGACCCACCGGATTTCAGCGGATGCGGAGAGGTGCACAGCAGGCGATCGGGCGAGGAAATCGTTGCCGAACTTGTTCGCATGATCTCGACCCACTGCGAACCCGAGGCGTTCCGGCCACTGCCGAACCGCTCGATGCACGACACGAACGTAGGTTCGGGTCCGTTGCAGGGCGGGTCGCGAGGACCGAACGACCAGTCGACGCTCAACCTCGATCCGAGCCGCGGGGTCGTCCGAATTGAAGGACAGTGGGCCACGATCCAGACGAAGGAGAAGTTCATCGTCGTATCGGCGCCCGATTTCGTTCATCGCGCGATCGAGGGTTGCGACGGCGCGCTGCCACCGCGCATCGGACCAGCCGCGGCCAACGAGCCCTCGTCGAGCGCAACGCCCCCACCAGGTCCGCGCAAGCCCGCTCCAAAGAACGGGTGAACGACGTCGTTGTTCGGCGGCTCGTTTTGTGGCCACGCGCGTTACCCTGCGCGCGCACGGATGCGCCTCGGTACTTTCCGCAAAGACTCGCCACTTCGACGTGACCTCGTTGCCTGTACGGGCGACGGGATGACGTACTCGTTCATGGTGGGAACAGGCGAAACGTACATCGCGCTCTTCGCGCTCGCCCTTGGTTCGACTGACGCGCAAAGCGGATTGATCGCGGCGGTGCCGCCGCTTGTCGGCGCAACTTTGCAACTGCTCGCACCCGCCATCGCGGCACGCGTCAAGAGTCCATCGCGTTGGATTCAGTGCTGCGCGATCTTGCAGGTGGTGAGTTTCCTTCCGATGGTCGTGGGCGCGATCGTCGGGGCTCTCCCCTTCTGGGTGCTCTTCGTCGTGGCGGGCATCTACTGGACGTCGGCGCTTGGCGCAGCAGGCGTGTGGAACACGTGGATCGGGCTCACGATGCCGGCCGCGATTCGACCGAAGTACTTCGGAATCCGCAGCCGATTGTGTCAGGCGACAATTCTCGTTGGCCTGATCGTCGCGGGCGTCACACTCCAATCGACCGATGGAACTCGTTGGGAAACCACGGGCTTTGCAGCGCTCTTTCTCGCAGCCGCGGTCGCGCGCTTTGCGAGCATTCGCTAT
>JBJOHQ010000121.1:0-6090 GCA_046047595.1 Planctomycetota bacterium
TGAGCGGCAACAAATCCAACTGATTCGGCCACCAATCTCGGTTGTAGGTGCCGTGATTCGTGTTCTTCAGAAAGCCGCCGGCGAAGGGGCACTTGCTTGCGCTGTTCATGATGGACTCCAAATACTCGAAAATGGTGGGACGCGTCAGCGCGTTTCAAACGCGCGAAACCGCGGGGGTAAAGAGAGTAGCAAAAGCGTTGCGAAATGTGGCGCTTGACAGATTTTGAGATCGCGCAGAGTACGCGAGCCTCAGGGCAGTTTCAGCGATTTTAGATTTTCGCGAATGCCCTACGCGACGCGGCGTACCCCACTCAAGCACCGCTCAAGCACCGCTCACAGCACGTCGACGAAGCCGCAGCGCCGCAGCGACGAGCAGGATGAGCGCTGGAACTTCCACCAGCGGACCAATGACGGTCGCAAACGCGGTCGCGGAGGAAATGCCGAAGACCGAAATCGCGACAGCAATCGCAAGTTCAAAGTTGTTGCCGCTCGCTGTGAACGCAAGCGTCGTCGCGCGTTCATACTCAGCGCCCGCGCGTCGTGCCATGAAATACGACGCAAAGAACATGATCGCGAAGTAGAGCACAAGCGGAATCGCGATTCGAACGATGTCGAGCGGTGCAGCGATGATCCGCTCACCCTGCAAACTGAACATCACGACGATCGTGAAGAGCAGTGCCACGAGCGTGATCGGCGCAATTCGCGGTAGAAATCGCTGCGTGTACCAATCGTCGCCTTTCACGCGCCGGAGCAGCGCGCGTGTGGTCATCCCCGCAACAAAGGGAATGCCGAGATAGACGAGCACGCTGCCGAATATCGACGCCATCGAGACATCGACGACAACGCCTTCGAGCCCAACGAGCGGCGGCAGCCACGTCATGAAGATCCACGCATAAACGCCGAAGAAAAGCACTTGAAAAATGCTGTTGAATGCTACGAGGCCCGCCGCGTATTCCGCACTTCCCTTCGCGAGGTCGTTCCAGACGAGCACCATCGCGATACATCGCGCGAGGCCGACCATGATGAGGCCGAGCATGAATTCTGGCTTGTCCGACAAGAACGCCGCCGCGAGTGCGAACATCAGGATCGGACCAACAAGCCAATTCTGAATGAGCGAGATCGAGAGCACTTTCCAATCGCGAAAGACGCGCGGAAGTTCTTCGTAGCGCACCTTCGCCAGTGGCGGAAACATCATCAACACGAGGCCGATCGCGATCGGCACGTTGGTGGTTCCAATGGTCACGCGATCCGCGATCGTCGCAATGTCTGGGATAAATCGCCCGAGCAACACCCCTACACCCATCGCGAGAAAAATCCACAGCGTGAGGTAGCGATCGAGAAACGAGAGTCGCGCAGGCGTGTCGGTCGGACAGCAAGCGCTCTCATGCGATGACGCGCCGGCTTTCGTGGGCGATGTCGCGGCCGACGACGCATTTGACCTCTGCTTCACACCCTCGCTCATGGCTTCACCGCCGTGACATCGAGGCTTGTGACATAGTCGCTCACACGCGCTCCTGCGGGAAGAGCTGCGACGATTTTCAAGTACAGCGGATCTTGCCAATCCGTCATCGCATCGATGTAGTCGGACTTCGCTTCAAGCCTGAGCTGTCGAAGGCCGGCGTGGTGTGCGAGTGCACGCATCTCATCGACAAGCATGGCACCCGCAACGCACCCAACGAGCGCTTCAAGATCCGTGCGCACCGCATCGGGAAGCGGCTGAAGCAACGCAAGATCCGACAGTGCAACTCGACCGCCGGGCTTGAGAACCCGGACGATCTCGCGCCACACTTGCGCCTTGTTGGGAGACAGATTGAGCACACAATTTGAGATGACAACATCAACGCTCGCGTCGGCGACGGGAAGATGTTCGATCTCGCCGAGTCGAAACTCCACATTGTTGAAGCCCGTTTGCGCGACGTACCCAGCGACGTTCGAACGCGCCTTTGAAATCATCGCAGGCGTCATGTCGATACCGATCACACGTCCGCCCGCGCCAACCTTCGCGCCTGCGATAAAGCAATCAAATCCGCCGCCTGCGCCGAGATCAACCACGACTTCGCCCGCACGAAGCCAAGCGATGGCCGTGGGATTCCCGCAAGAAAGCCCCATGTTCGAGCCTTCAGGCACCGCGGCAAGTTCGCTCGTGGAGTACCCAATCGCGTGTGCGAGTTGCTCTGGCGTGAACGTCGCCGGTCCGCAACATCCACCACCTGCGCAGCAGGAACTTTGCGACGAAGCCGCGCTCGAAGGCTCGTCGGACGCGGGTTTGCTCGCGCTTAGCGCAGACCACGAACCCGACTCAGCGATACGCGCGTAGCCCGTGCGAACTTGGTTTCGGAGCACGTCTTGATCCGCTTGCTGCGACGCGTCACCTGAAGTGCGCGCGCCCGAAACTCTGTCGACATCGAGTGATTCGATAAACGCGCGAATCTCATCGCGTACACGCCGATAGTGCGGCATGGCTTCTTCGTCGTCGCGCGCACCTATCGCGAGCCGCGGAGGATCGTCGAAGCCGACGTGGATCACGTTCGCGCCCGGAAACACCGGGCAGGCATCATGCGCTGAATCACAGACCGTGATCACAAGATCGAACGAAACACCGATCGCTTCAGGACTCCGAGAAACGTGCGTCGAGATATCGATCCCCACTTCCGCCATCGCGCGAATCGCAAGCGGATTGAGTCCGTGTGGATGTGTTCCAGCCGAATAGGCGTCGATCGATGCAGCACGAAGCGCACGGGCGAAGCCCTCCGCCATCTGGCTGCGACAACTGTTTCCCGTACAGAGAAAGAGGACACGCTTTCGCTCAGCAGCAGCCATTTTGGCCTCCATCACAGGCGCGCATACTCCGCGAGGAACGCGCTGACTTTTTCGAATCACGTGCCCCCGACGGAGGTGCACACTCTTCAATCGCCATTGCCAAATCACGCAAGCGTTTCGCGAGTTGCTCGTAACAGACGCGATACGAAACCATGCGGCCTTCGCGCGAACTCTCAACAACCCCTTCTTGGGCGAGCGCTTTGAGATGCCGCGACACCACCGAGAGATCGACCGCGCAACAGGCCGCGACTTCACCGACAAGACACGCCCGTCCACACTTCATCAAGCATGCAAGAAGTTGCACGCGTGTCGGATCACCGAGCACCTTGAAGAGCGCTGGATCGAGAAGGCCGTCCACTGGGCGGCGACACATCGCCGCGGCCCGCGGCGTCGAGGGAGGCCCTTTCAACGCAGACTTGTCGCGCCGCGAGGTGTACTTCGCCAAGGGTTTCTTGCGTACTTGCACCATCATGCAAGTATTCTGCCGACCAAATCCCGTCTCTGCAAGACGCGGAGGTTCAGATTGCGTGAGCGCCATACTGCGCTCGATACGCCGCGATGCGCGCACGATCGTCGGCCGTCAATCGCGCGCCGAGGTGCGCGACGACCTCGTCAATCGTGACGATCGCCGCGGTTGGCATTGCGAATTCCGAGCCAACCTCTGCAAGTGCGGTGCGCGTCGACGCTTCACTTGCTCGTTCTTGTCGATCGACCGACACCACGAGACCGGCAAGTCGAATATCTGCAGCGGCGCGCAGAATCGGCACGGTTTCGCGAATGGAAGTGCCCGCGGTCGTCACATCTTCCACGATCAAGACGCGATCACCGTTCTGGAGTTTGCGACCAACAAGCAAACCGCCTTCGCCGTGATCCTTCGCTTCCTTTCGGTTGAAGCAGAACTCGACCTCGCGGCCGCGTTCAGCGAATGCCATCGCGACGGCGACGACGAGCGGAATCCCTTTGTACGCAGGTCCAAACAAGCAATCAAAACCTTCGGGAAACGAACGCTCAATCGCATCGGCGTACGCGCGACCAAGTTTCGCGAGTTGCCCGCCCGAGCGGTACTTCCCCGTGTTCACAAAGTACGGAGTCTTGCGACCGCTCTTCGTGGTGAAATCGCCGAAGGTGAGCACACCCACCTCAACCATGAAATCGATGAATTGCCGCTGATAGTCGTGCATCAAGGTGATCCTATCGAAGACTGAGCCAGCGTGCGCACTGCGCCGTGCATTGCGTGCACCTCAGAGACGATCGCGTGCGCGCCGGCGGCCTCGAGTTCGGCACGATCGCCGGCACCCCAGAGGACCCCAACAGTCGCGGTGCCGCAGGCGCGGCCAGCAAGGACATCGTGCTCGCGGTCGCCGATCATGACCGCAGCGTGCGGTCGCGCGCGGGTCGCGGCAAGCGCTCGGCGGAGCGTGATCTCCTTCGGCTCGATCGCGTGTTCATCCTCTGGTGCGAAGATGCGAGCGACATGCGCACGCAGGCCGATTTCATCGACCAACCGCTCGGCGACAACGCCGAGTTTTGAAGTCACGATTGCGATCGGAGCGTCGTTCTGAAGCAGCGCGAGCACTTCGGGAATCCCCGCGATGATCTCGGTTTCAATCGCAGACATCGCGCGGTAGCGCTCGCGGTAGCGCGCGACGAGTTCGACCGCCATTCCCGGATCGCGGCCCTCCTCCGCCACGATGCGGTCGAAGGTTGCGCGCAGCGGCGGACCGATGAACGAGCGTGTCACCTCAGGCGTGCGCGGCGCGATGCCAACCGACGCGAGTGCATGATCGAATGTGTTCGTGATCGCCCGCGTCGAGTCGACGAGACAACCATCGAGATCGAGAAAGATGGCATCGTGCAATATCGCCTCTTGAAAAATGTCATCATGAACGCGCATCAGTTCTTCGACGCTTCCGCCGCTGCCGATGCCGCTGCCGCTGGCGCAGGCGCGACCGCTTCCGCCAACGCCTCTGCTCCGCCGACAACAGGTAACTCGAGCGACGTTCCCGCAAGATCCACCGTCAACTTCGTCCCCGCTTCCGGCCACAACGTGAAGTCGCGATCGCTGCTGAAAATCATGAGCGCGAGCTGTTCGCCAGCAGGAATGATCTGGTCATCGGGTTCGAGATCAAACACAAGGTCGTAGAAGCGACTTGGCTCGAGCGGCTCTTGCGATGCAAGCGATGCATGATTGCGCGGATCGGCCCAACCGCGCGTGACGATGTCGGCGTTGATGTTGCGTCCACCGTTCCAAGGCAGCGACACGAGCCACACCGAGAGATTCGCTGCAGGCTTGTCGGCCGCGACGCGAATACGCAACTTGGGCGTCCCAGAAACATGCAGCGGCTTCGAGAACTTCGGCAGCGCGTAGAGCAAGCGGTTTGGCGAACTCGCTGCCTTCGCGAGTTCCCCGCCGCTCTTCGCGACATCATCGACGAGCGACTCTTTCGCATCACTCGCCGCAGCGTCGAACGTCAACGCACCGATTTCACCGCCGCCTGCCATCGGACGAAGGACGACGGACTTTGCCTCAGGATTTGGCCACGATGCGTATGCCGTTGGCGCCGTGCGTCGCGCACCTTCGCGCACCACCAGCGCGCCAGGGTCGTTCTCAACGCCATTCTCAACACCGCACAGATAGCGCGTGAACCATCGATTCATCACTTCAAATGGCGGATCGCCACCGTGCCCACCTTGATGCAAGAAGAGCTTCGTCGGCACGCCGCGCTTCTTCAATTCTGCGTGCACATGCGTGCTGTGTGATGGCATCACATTCCAGTCATTCAACCCGTGGGCGAGCAGCGTGGGAACCTTCACGTTGTCGAGTTGCAACCAATAGTCGCGCGCTTCCCAGAAATCGTTCCAATCGCCCGTGCGCCGATCAATTCCCGCAAGCAGTTCGCCCTTGAGAATTTTCTCATCCGACCACGCGCGCTTTGCGGGATCGCCACTTTGGATGAACTGATAAAGCACGTCCATGTCTTCACCCATGTATCCACCTGGGTGACGAACGAGACCATTCGCGCGGTAATAGCGGTAGTACGAGGTATTCGGCGCAACGGGAATGATCGCCGCGAGTCCATCGACGCCCGTCGTCGCGGCTGCGAGACAAAGTGTTCCGTTGTACGACGTGCCCGTCATTCCAACCTTACCGGTTGACCACGTAGCAACGACTTCTTCGCCGCCATCAGGCTGCGTGAAACCTTTCGCGCGTCCGTTGAGCCAGTCGATGACCGCTTTCGGCGCGAGCGATTCATTGATGCCACCAACCGT
>JBJOHQ010000122.1:0-4633 GCA_046047595.1 Planctomycetota bacterium
ATGGATGCGACGCCGATTCGCCTCGGACAAGAGTTCGGAGGCTACGCGGCAGCGGCGCGCTACTCGATCACGCGCGCGAAGGCTGCCTGTGCGGCGCTTTCGTCGAATATGCCGATCGGCGGCACTGCGGTTGGAACGGGGATCAACGCGCACCTGAAGTTCGGCCGCACGGTCTGCGCGAAATTGACGAAGGCAACAGGCGTGAAGTTCGTCGAGGCGCCGAATCACTTCGAAGCGCAGGCGACGCGCGATTGCGTCGTCGAGGCGCACGCGCACCTCAAAACGATCGCGGTGAGTCTCACGAAGATCGCGAACGACATTCGCTGGCTCGGCTCTGGACCGCGTTGCGGTTTGTTCGAGTTGTCGCTGCCAGCGACGCAGCCTGGTTCGTCGATCATGCCAGGCAAGGTCAACCCCGTCATCTGCGAGAGCGTGATGATGGTGGCGTGCCAAGTTGTCGGGAATGACGCCGCAATCACGATGGGTGGCCTCGGTGGCATCGGTTCGTTGCTTGAACTCAACGTGGCGATGCCCGTGATCGCGGAGCGTTTGTGCGAGTCGATCGCGCTGCTTTCGAACGCGAGTCAGATGTTCTGCGACAAGTGCCTTGACGGGCTCGAACTGAACGAAGCCGAGGCAACTGGCACCGTCGAGAAGAGCCTGATGATGTGCACGTCGCTTGCGCCTGTAATCGGTTACGACAATGCGGCGAAGGTCGCGAAGGAAGCGTTCAAGACGGGCGAAACCGTGCGCGAATACGTGCTGCGCAACAAACTCGTCGAGCCGAAGCAGTTGTCGAAGTTGCTCGATGCGACGTCGATGACGAAGCCGGGCGGCAAGGGCCCCGGCGGCGGCTGATGAAGCGGCGGGGTGATGTGACGAGCGCGGACGACGTCACGGGTGCCCGATGTCTCGAGGTGTGAGCGAAGTGAACACCGAGAGCCATCGGAACCGTGGACTTTGAGAGTCTCAGGAACACCACAGTTGATGGCTGCCTTGCAGTCGGATGTCATCCGTTCCGATGGCTGCTGATCTCACTTCGTTCGATCAACAGACATCGGGCACCCGTAACTGTCGCGCTCGCCGCTGCGGCCGCTCGCTTTGGCGTGGCTGAAGCAAGTCGCGAGCGCCCCAATCACGACTCCATCTCGGCCCCCGAGGATTCACTCCGAGGGGAGCCGGCCAGAGCGAGCGAAAGCGAAGCGAGTCGCGAGCGCTCAATTACGACATCCCTCGGCCCGCTGCGATTCACTCGCGGCGAGGCCGACGAAAGCGAGCGAAAGCGGGCACCTGAAGCGAAGCTTCAGCCGCCCGCGAGTCGCGAGCGCTCAAATCACGACTCTATCTCGGCCCGCCGCGATTCACTCGCGGCGAGGCCGGCCAGAGCGAGCAAGTTGCGAAGCAGGTTGCGAGCGCTCAAACTCAGTACACCTCAAGCATGCATCGATGCGTCGGTCGCACGCGGCGCTTGATGTCGTCGGTCGTCCACTCAGCAACAGGCTTCGACGCGATTTCTTCGCCAATCTTCGTGAAGCCGCCGATGCCGCGGCGGGCCAGCATTTGGAAGACACCAACTTGCATGCCCGCGAGGCCGCACATGTAGATGAGCGTGCGCGGTGTGTGCAACAGGTCCATCGCGCCCGGCATCGACTCGAGTTGTCGATCGATGAAGTGGTGGACGTACTCGCCCTTGTGCGCGCGGCCGTCACCATCGAGCCGCATTTCGCGCGAAATCACGGGGTGGTAGCGGAAATTCGGGTGCTTGGCCGCGAGGTCACGCAAGAAGTCGTCGTAGAGGAGGTCGGTCGTGTACGGCGAACCCATCACGAGTTCGATGCGGCTCTCGCAGCGGCGCCACGAGGCGGCGGCGGGGGAGCCGGCCGGAGGGCCGACCAAAAGCTCCATCAGGAATCCGCGGAACGGCGCGATTCCAGTGCCGGTCGCGAGGAAGAGGTAGTCATGCTTCGACGGGTCTTCGGGAAGCAGGAACCGCTTGCCGTTTGGCCCCGAGACATTAACGGCATCACCCGCCCGACGATCGCAAAGCCAGTTTGAGCAAAGGCCGAGGAAGAGCGAATGGTCCGTGGCGTCGTCGGTCGCCTTCTGCGGTTCGCGTTCAGCGATCACGCGCTTCGGAGTGGTCGCAATCACGCGCCCGTGTCCATCCTCGCCCCAAGACGGGCTCGCGAGTGAGTAGAGCCGCACCTTGTGGGGCTTGCCGTGCGCATCGGTTCCCGCGGCAACGACACCGAAACTCTGTCCAGCACGAAACGAGCCTTCGAGCGGCGTTCCCGAGACATCAATCTCGACGTGCCGAATGAACGACGCACTCTTCCCCTTCATGCAGAGCTTCGTCGCGTGGATCCTCGCCGCGACGGGCGCCGTCGGCATGACGACGTGCATCTTCGCGTCGGGAAGGATCGGTTCGGTCGGGTCGGAATGGACGGCGGTTTCGTTGGCAGACTCAGTCGCAGACATGGCGCGAATGTAACGCCACGGGAGCGCGCCCGCTTGTTCTGCAGACGTACTCCCGTGGCTTCGTTCCCGCTTGCATGGGGTACGACTCTCGCGCGTTTCTCGCACGCGTTTCGTGCGCACGGTGCCCGCGAAAGATGCTCGTGCGCCGTGCTCCTGCGCCGTTTCGCAGGCAGTCGCGCGGCGGCTCACTTCACATCAGTCGTACGCGTGCGTGACGGTTGGCAATTGGACGGTTTCCAACTGGAGGTTCGTGGTGATCTTGAAGTTCGACTGCGTTCGGTGCCGTTCGGCGAAGAAGAACGCAAGTTCGTAGTCCTCGCCGTCGGTCAGGCCGAGGCGGTTGAGTTCCACGACCTGCTCGATCGCACCGTGGACGCCGCCGAGGTCGATCACCATTTGCCCGTTGATGAACACCCAGACGTCGTCGTCACCGCGGAAGGTGAAGGTCTGCGCGCCCTCGGCGTCGTAGGTGAACTTCGTCATCAACTCGAAGGTGAAGTGGAAGTTCCGGTCGGGCGAACCGCCCGGGTTTCCGAAGAGCTGCCCTTCGATCGGGAAGAAGCCACCGAGGGCGACGCACTGCGGATCCGTGTTCGAGTCGAAGGTGTAACTGCCGTCGGCTTGGCGGTTGAGCGTCAGCGCGAGCGGGGCGGAGACGTTCAACTCCAAGTTGTCCTCGAACCACGTCGAGAACGTCTCCGCGGACACGATGCCGCCGGTGTCCGGCGTCGTGCCGTCCTTACGACCTGCGATGTCGCCGCGGGCGGGGTTGTAGAGACGCCAGCAGATGTTCTTGCCAGCGCTGTTCTTCCACTCATATCCCGACTTCACTTTGAAGCCGCCGCCTTTGAAGACCGGCTTCTTGTTTGGGCCGAGCGTGGGTTGGATGTTGTCGCAGTAGTGACCGAAGCCGCGGGTGGGTTGCCGCTCGAAGTCGGGGTGCCCGTTGGGCTTCGAACGCTCGCGGAAGTCGCGAACGACGCCGACAAGCGTGATCGAGGAGGGTGGTGTTCCCGTCGTCGACGTCGCTTGGGAGCTGGACGTTGGAGCCGGAGAGGCGGGCGCACTCGAGTGGAGCGTCGCGAGCACGGTCGGCACGGCGGCGAGAAGCAGCAAACGTTTGGTGTAGTTGTTCGACATAGTGGTGCGACCGTGAGGGGACGACCTCCGGGACATCAACAACGTCAATTTCGCCTGCCGAAAAGTCAACGAAGTCAAGACGCATGTGCTTCAAAGACCCTTCGATGCGTTGGTCTGTGAGGGCTGTGCGGCCAATGCAAAGACTTGTCGAGTGATGCGCCTCCGCGAGCCGATGCAGATGGCATAATCCGCGCCGCCTGCGCGAGCGTTGCGCCGGCACCGGGTCCCACATGTCGAAAGGGCGTAGGCACGAGGCCACATTCGCCCGCAAAGGATTGCTGCACGCATGGACTCCTTCCGTATCCAAGGTGGTCGTCGTCTCGCGGGAACGATTCAAATTGAGGGTTCGAAGAACGCGACCCTGCCACTGATGGCGGCTGCGCTCTGTACCGACGGCGAAATCACGCTGCGCAACGTCCCGTGCCTTTCCGACATCTCGAACATGGTGCGGCTCTTGCGCGAGCTCGGTGTCGAGATGGACGGCGACTGTGGCACCGTGCGCATGCGCGTGGTGGATCACAACCTCGTGCACGCTCGCTACGACATCGTGAAGACGATGCGCGCGTCGATCTGCGTGCTTGGTCCGATGCTTGCGCGTCGTCGTCGCGCGGTGATTGCGATGCCGGGCGGTTGCGCCTTTGGCTCGCGGCCGATCGATCTCCATCTCCGCGGTATGCAAGCGCTCGGAGCGAAGGTCGAACTCAACGGCGGCGACATCATCGTCACCGCGCCCGAAGGTTTGAAGGGGACGACGGTCTTCCTCGGCGGTCCGTTCGGTTCGACCGTGCTTGGTACGGCGAACGTGATGTGCGCCGCAGCGCTTGCGAAGGGCCGCACGGTCATCGAGTGCGCGGCATGCGAGCCTGAAGTCGTCGATCTCGCGGTGCTTCTCAACAAGATGGGCGCGAAGATTCAGGGTGCTGGTGGGCCGCGCCTCGTCATCGACGGCGTCGAGAGCCTCGGTTCAGCGGATCACACGGTGATTCCAGACCGTATCGTCGCTGGCACCTACGCG
>JBJOHQ010000123.1:0-12231 GCA_046047595.1 Planctomycetota bacterium
AGGCCGCTGACCTTCATGTGTGCGCGACGCACGATTTCGTAGCTTGAAGTTTCTTCGTCGCCCGTGAGCGCGGCGAGCACTTCGAGTGCGTTGCGTCCGCCCTGCTCGACATCGAGGATCGGGAGAATCAACGGCTGTTGCACGACAATCGAGCCGTCGATCGCGCGGCCATCCGACCACGACTCAAGCGAGTGCGCCGCAGGAACGTGCCACGTGCAGGCGGGCGACTTGCTCGTTTCGTTCGCGTAGAACGAGAGGTGCACGACTTCCTTCGCCTTCGCCATCTTCGCGGCGAACGCGAGATCGGCTGGCGCGTCGTAGAGCGGATTTCCACCGAGGAGAACGAGCGTTTCGATCGCGCCCGACTCAAGCGCACCCGCGAGTTGCGCGAGTTGCGCGGCTTCGCCCGACGCTGGGCCGTCGAAGTAGGAAACCGTCGTGCCGACGGCACCGAGCTTCTCGTTGATCGCAGCCGCGAGCGCGATGGTCGCTGGATCCTGCAACGAACCCGCAACGACGACCGCGGACGAACCCGCAGCCTTCAAATCGGCGACGAGTTGCGCGAGGATTTCCTTGCCGTGCGCATCAAGCATCGCGCCAGCGCGTGCGTTGGTCGCAAGCGCGTCGACATTCGAAACACCAAGTTCCTTCGCGATGACTGCGGCGAGCACTGGAATGTCGCTGCGACGAACCGCAAGGCGATCATCGGCGCTCATGCCGGTGACCGTCAGCGACGGCTCGGCGACGTACATACGCGAGAGTTCTTGCTTCGCGGGATCGGCCGCGTTGACGCGACGACCCTTCGCCCACGCCGCCGAGTGCGCGACGCCCGAAACTGGGCAGCCGAGGAGATCAGCGTCGAGTGCAACGATGACCTTCGCCTTCTCGAGGTTCGGCATAGCGATCGCGCCGCTTGTGGCCTTTGCAGCGGCGACGACGTTGTCGTTCGCCATCGCACTCCAATTGCCCCACCACGCCTTCGGGTAGGCCGCCATGAAGCGCGTCTTCATGTCTTCAAGCGACGGACTCATCGACGTGTCGACGAGCACCGCGAGACCAGCGCCGCCGTTCGCCTTGAACTTCGTCGCGGCTTCACCGCACCAGGTGCTGAACGCGGTCCACGTGCTTGCTTGACCAGACTTCGTCAGCGAGCGGCTGCGATCTGGGTCGTAGAGTTCAAGAACGCGCGCTTGGATGATCGCGTTCGAACCCGCCGCAAATGGCAGCGCTGGATTTCCTTCGAGCTTGATCGGGCGACCGTCGAAACTCTTCGCGAGGACAGGCCACGCGATGCCACCGACTTCAACCGAAGTCGCGTAGTGGATCGGTACACCTGCGGTGCGTCCACCAGTAGCACCCTTGTCGGCTTGCGCGAACGCGACGATCTTCGTCTCAGGCCAACGTCGGCATGCCGCGAGACCAGCGAGTGCGATGCCGGCGCCCATCAACTTGATGAACGTGCGGCGATCGTCGCCTGACGCGAGCTCCTGCGCATTGGGGCCGAACTCACGCGCCATGATGTCGCGGAATTCCGGCGTTTTCTCGAGGTCTTCGGCGCTGCGCCAATACTCCGCGGGGGCAAACTTCAGCCCTGCATCTTTGCTCGCGGTATCGCAGCCGTGGCGTGATTCGTGCATCGAATTCTCTCTTGGTCGCGGGTGATCTGGCTCGCGCCAGTTCCGGTCTTCGTTCTTACCTTGGTGGTCGGTTTGCGCGCAGAGCGCAGCGAGCGATCAACGGTGGCAGGTCGAGCAATCTTCGCTCGGACTGATGTGGTACTTCTTCTTGAGTGCTTCGCGGTCTTCCGCGGTGAGGTCGGTCGCCGAGTCGAATCCGAGATTGGTGATCTCGCTCGTTGGGCGCAGGTTGATCTCGGGATTGCGGTGGCAATCAAGGCACCAACCCATCGAGAGCGGCGACTTTTGATAGACGACTTCCATCGTGTCAATGCGGCCGTGGCACGACACGCAGCCGATGCCGCGATTCACGTGCGCAGAGTGATCGAAGTACGCGAAATCAGGCAACTTGTGGATGCGCGTCCATTCGACCGGCAAACCAGTTTCGTAGCTCTCGCGCACCGGCTCGAGCTTCGGACTCTGCGGACGAATCTGCGTGTGGCAGTTCATGCAGGTCTGCGTTGGAGGAACGCTCGCGTGCGCGGCCTTCTCGACCGACGTGTGGCAGTAGCGGCAGTCCATGCCGAGTTCACCCGCGTGGAGCGCGTGGCTGAATGGCACAGGTTGCTTCGGTTGGTAGCCCACTTCGAGCGTTTTGGGGCTGAATCCATACGCCACGAAGAACACCGCGTAGAGCGGAATGGTCAGTGCTGCAGCGATGATCGTCGGCAGCAGAAGGTTCGACCACTTGGGGAAGAGAAACCTACTCATCTCTGGAAGAGCTCCTGAGTGGACCGCGAGGCGAGTGCAGCGCGGCCAACGAGTGACCCGTGTCGGAATCAAGAGAACTGAAAAAAGCTTGCGTGGACATCGTGAAAAATCTCACAAAGTCCATTCGGCCATCGTAGACCGAGCCGCCGAGGCCGTCAAACCGCGAACAACTTGGCGCGTGATCGACTGAGCGGTTCTCGGGCCTCCAAACTTCTATGAACGGCTCGTGTGGGTTGGGTCAAGGGCCAAGCACCAGGCTGCCCTCTCAGGCTTCCCTTTCGGCCCGACTTTGGCGGGCTCGCCGAACAAGGTCACGCATCGGTCGGCCGGACCCCGAAGAACGCCTGCGCGTTCGCAAAAACAGCATCGCGAACGCTCTCGACCGGCTCCCCGCGGAGCGCCGCCAGTGCCTCGACCACATGCACGACGTACTTCGGGGCGTTCGGGCGGACGGTCCGGTGCGGTTCGGGGGTCAGGAACGGGGCGTCGGTTTCGACCATGATGCGGTCGAGGGGGGCCAGGCGCGCGGCCTCGTGGGTGGGTTTCGCGTTTCGGAAGGTCACGACGCCCGTGAAAGAGACCGAGGCACCAAAGTCGAGCAGAAGCCGCATTTCACGCGGGCCCGCCGTGAAACAGTGAAAAACGAAGCGTTCGGCGGGCAGCCCGCTCGCGCGAAGGACCGGGATCAACTCGTCAAACGCCTCTCGGCAATGGAGGACGATCGGCTTCGCGAGAGAGGGTTCTTCGCGGTGCCAGCGGGCGATTTCCGCGAGTTGGGCCTCGAGTACGGGCCGTTGGACCTCCTGCGGCGGGTCGGTGTAATGGCGATCGAGGCCGAGCTCGCCCCATGCGACGCACTTAGGCGACCGTCCGGCTTCCCGCATTTCTTCCCAGTCCGCCGGTTCGTCGGCGTAAAGCGGGTGAACGCCCGCGCTCGCCCAGAGATTCGCGTGCGCCTCGGCAAGAGCGACGGTGCGGCGGGCATCGCGGGTGGTGGTTGCGATGGTGATCGCCCCAAGGACCCCTACCTCTCGCGCGTCCGCGAGGATCTCGCCGACGCGGCCTTCGTACTCCGGAAAAGTGAGGTGGCAGTGCGTGTCGATCACGCGCGGAGCGTACCTCGAGAGCGGTAGGGCGAGCGGCAGGGCGCGAGACGTCGCATGCCCACGTCGCATGCCCACGTCGCATACCCGCGTCGCATGCCCGCGTCGCATGCCCGCGTCGCTTCCCTTCATCGTCTCGCGATGATGTGAAGAGTTGACGGGTTCCGTACACTCGTCGCTTCATGTTCTGGCGCGAGCGCCAACCATCCCCTGCTGCGTCACTCGATCAGCCGACCGATCTCGGCACGATGAGTTTCGGCGATCACCTGCAGGAACTTCGCATCCGCGTGTTCCGCGCGCTCGTCGTTCCACTGCCGCTCGCGATCATCCTCTTCTTCTACGCGCCAGAAATCCGCGAAATCCTCATTCGGCCGCTCTTCGCGGCGCAGCGCGCGAACGGCCAGCCCGAGCAGGTGCAGGCGCTCTCCCCCGCGGAAACTATTTCGACCGACATGAAGCTCGCGATCATCGCGGCGATCGCACTGTCGGCGCCGTGGATCCTGCTGCAACTCTGGCGCTTCATTGAGCCAGGGCTGTATCGCCATGAACGCCGCTACGTGCACTTTCTCGTGCCGCTGTCGGGCGTCCTGACGCTGCTTGGGATCGCGCTTTTCTACTGGGTGCTGCTGCCATTCACGCTGCTTTTCCTCGTCGGATTCGGCGCGTCGCAACCGCGCACCGTGCCGGTTCCTCCACCAGCAACAGCAGAAACAAGCGTGGACGGCTCGACCGAGGCGCCGGGCACAACAACGCCCACCACTTCGCCCACCACTTCGCCCACCGCCCCGCCCACGACGACCTCACCTTTCAGCGGCGTGCTCAACGTACCTGTGCTCGATGAAGACCCAGCGCACCCGAAGGCGGGCGACGTGTGGATTTCGGCGAAGACGCAAGTGCTCCGCGTTGCGGTGCCGCTTCAGAAGATTTCACCGAACGCGCTTGTCCAAGCGACGAGCGACCTCTCCGCCTCGATCACAGGAACCGACGCGGACCCCGCAGGCACCCTCTCGATTCTCGAAGTACCACTGACGGTCGTCGGCGGCATCGCGCAGGTCTATCGCTTGAGCGAGTACATCTCGTTCACGCTCATGCTCCTTCTCGGAAGCGTTGTCGCGTTCCAACTCCCCGTTGCCATCTTGTTGCTTGGCTGGGTCGGATTGATTACGCCGAAGTTCCTGCGCGAGAAGCGCCGTTGGGCGATTCTCATCATGGCGATCATCGCTGCGGTTGTGACCCCACCCGACGTGATGTCGATGGTGCTCCTCCTCGGGCCGCTTTGGGCGCTCTACGAGTTCGGAATCCTGCTCCTCGTCTTCGTTCCGGCGCACAAAGTTGCGGCAGGACGCGTGTTCTCGGGCGCAGCGGGCGGCCGCGACGCTGCACAGACCGCACAGACGGACTGGTCTGACCGCCAATCGTACGAAGATGACGACGCGCGCTTGCGTGGCGGGGTTCCGCGCGACGATGACGACGCTACCCGAGGCGGATCGTCGTGATCCGTCGAAGGAGTGACCGACTCGGTGGATGGTCACGGACTGGCCGTGCAAGCATCGCGCTCGCACGGATCGGTCGGAGGCGGAGACGAATGATGAACTCCCTGCGCCTAGTGCGTTCTGCGCACGCGGGTGTGGGCGATGTAGACGTGCGCATGATGCAGCGCGCGATTCTGCTTGCCCGCTCAGCCGCGCTCGCTGGCGAAGTACCAATCGCCGCGGTGATTTACCGTGGAGATGAGGTCATCGCTGAAGCGGCCAACACCCGCGAACGCGAAGCGGATCCAACCGGACACGCCGAGATCGTCGCTATTCGCGAGGCTGGGCGAAAGCTCGGCGAGTGGCGACTCGAAGGTTGCTCGATGGCGGTGACGCTCGAGCCGTGCCCGATGTGCGCTGGTGCGGCTGTCAACGCGCGCCTCGCGAAACTCGTCTATGGCGCGACTGATCCGAAGGCAGGCGCGTGCGAAACGCTCTTCAATATCCCGACGGATACGCGGCTCAATCACCGCTGCGAAATGCATGGCGGCGTTTTGTCGAACCAGTGCGTTGAGTTGTTGCGCGCGTTCTTCCGTGAACGCCGCGCGGAACAGAAGCGCGCGAAAGAAGCGACGCGTGCAGCCGATGCCGCGCGCGAAGTTCGAACTGTGGTTTCCGCTCAGGTTTCATCTCCTGAAGTTCCATCGAACGCGAAACGCCGCAGTGCGTGAGTTGCGGCATGATGCCGTGTGACGCGCGATGATGTTTCGACGCGCGCGTGCGCCGACACTACTCCGCACACCTGTCGTGCACCTTTGCGCACACTCGCCAACGACCCCGCTCCGCCCCCCGCTCCGTCCCTCGCTCCGCCCAACGAGATTTCCATGGTTGCACGTCATCCTGTTCGACTTGTCTGCGTTGATCTCGGCGGCGTTGTGATTCGCATTCGTCGTTCACTCGAAGAAGCGCTCCACGCGGCGGGCGTTCCTGGCTACATCCTCGAATCGATCACCGAAGAAGAACGCCGCGATGTGCGCGCGCATGCGTCGCGTCATCAACGCGGCGAACATGACTATCACGCGTTTGTTGAACAGGCACATGATGTGCTTGGCGGCCGCATTTCGCGCGAAACACTGCTTGCAGCCCACGACGCGATTCTCGCTGACGAATATCCCGGTGTCGCACACGCGCTCGGCGCGATTCGCGCGGCGGGTGCAACGACAGCGTGTCTCTCGAACACCAACGATCGCCATTGGGACGCGCTCGTTCGATTGCCTGCGTTCGAAGCGATTGAGCATCGTCATGCGTCACATCTCTTCGGCCTCGAGAAACCCGGAAGCGAGATCTATCGCGCGTTTGAACGCGCGGTCGGCGCGTCGAGCGATGAGATCCTCTTTCTCGATGATCTCCCCGAGAATTGCGCTGCGGCGCAGAGTTGCGGCTGGCACGCGGTGCGCATCGATCATGAGCGCGACACGGCGGCGCAGATCATCACGGCAGCGCGCGCGTATGGCGTCGCGGTGTGATGGTGCCAGGTTGGTGCCAGGTACCGACTCGAAGCCGCTGGTCCAATCGTTCAATCCACACTCAAACCAAGCAACTCGCGGCAAAGCACCGTTGCGAACGCGCCCTTCGGCAAATCGAACACGAGCCGAATGAACGCGCCGTGGAGATCAACGCCCGCGTCGATTTCCCAGTTCGAGACTTCAATCCGAAACGGACGACGCGCACCAAGTGCTTCAAGCGCCGGTGGCGCGAAAAGGCCTTCATTGGCACCGACAAGCGCGAGCGCCTCGTGTTCGTACCGGAGCGCGTCACCCGACGCTTCGACCATCGACGGGCCATGCACTGGCCCAGTTGGTGAAACCTCGCGCTCAAGACAACGCGCGCGTTCGCGTGCGAGCTCCGCTTCGCCAACGTCCGCAGGAACGCGGAAAATGCTCGCGGTTCCAGCGAGCATCGCAACGTCACCGCGCAGAATCGTCGCGTACGTTTGATCGCGAATCCGTGCAGCGAGGGTTGCGTTGTAAACCGCGCCTTGGAGCGCGCTCATCCAAAAACTCTTGATGTGCGCGGGAATCGCGCGCACAGCGCCCGCAGCATCGCGTCCACGAGCAAGCGAGCGCATGGCGACGAGTTCCGCTGGATCATGCAATTTCCATCGGCGCGCGCCTTCTTCAAACGCACCTTTTTCGTACATCTCGCGTTGCTCGCGTTGATGAGGCGGAAATGGCGTGCCGTGCGCACCAAGCAACTCATCGAGTACCGCTTGCCATTCACCGCGCGCATACAGAAGCCCAAGCAAGTGACTGTTCACGCGGTAGCCGAAGCGCTGCTCGCCGTAGTAATCGGGTGCGCCAGAACGCGCGACTTCTTCCATGCGGCGCTTCACCGTGCGAACCGCGAGTGGATCAACACCACGAACGCGGATCGCAAACCGATTCCCCTTCAAGTGCCCACGACGCAATTTGTTCTGGTGGCGCATCGCCCACATCACGGCGAGCCGTTCGTGGCGCAATTCACCAACTGGACGATCTTTCGGAAGATGAATGGACACCGTCTGCTGCGTGACCGCGACGCGATCCTTCATCCCTGCGAATCCGATCGCCGACTCTTCGACATTGAAGTGGCGACATAAAAGCGACAGCATTTCGCTGTGCGGCATGTTGGTCTTCTGAACGCCGAGATAGAGATGCTCGCCTTCGCCGCACGGCGCGTAGAGCGGAATCTCTTCGACGAGAAAATCCTCCGCGCGCTCTTTCAAACGACCACCGATGGGCGGCTCGCTCGACGCGCGCGGACCTGGTCGCGGATCGAATCGCACGCGAGGTTCACCAAGCGTGATCCAATCGGCGGGCAACGCAAACCCGCACGCTGGGTGGAACACCGGCGGCGCGTTGCGCGACGTGCGTGGGTCGGTCGCGCGTGGGTCAGTCGTGCGTGCGTCAGACTCGCCAGACTCGCGCGCACTTCCCTGCCCTGCGTTTGAATCTGACGCGCCTTGCGATTCGCCGCCTGCGTCCACCATTCCGGCCTCAGTCGTCATCGTCGTCCTCGCCTGCGTCGATCGGAGGCTCGATGTCGGGCCGCTCCTCTGCGCTTTCTTCAAGAACCTCTTCCGCAACTTCAATCGGAACTTGGCAGCCAACCGCAAGCGCGATCGCGTCGCTTGGACGCGCGTCGACCTCAACGATTTCGCCTTCGCGCACGATGATGAGATTGGCGTAGTACGTGCCATTCTCGAGGCGGTGGATGACCATCCGCTCAAGCACCCCGCCGAGCGCACGGATCGCGTTGTCGAGGAGTTCGTGCGTCTGCGGCCGAGGCGGCGTGTCGCCGCGCCAACGGCGGTCGATTGCAACTGCCTCCGCGGTGCCGATCTTGATGGCGAAACTGCGCGGGGCGCGGCCGGGCGCGGGAGATTGCTCGGCCAATGTGATGAACTGCTCGGCGCTTGAGTCGAGAATCAGCACGCGTGAGAGTTCCATCGACACGTTCATCGGGGCGTCGAGCATAGCCGCGCCGATGCGACTCGCGCGTGCTCACGACCACGACATCAACCGCGAATTCGCGAATTCACGCGGCAGCGCTCACCACGCAGCAAGGAGCAGCGAGAGATCGGACGCGCCAACCATGCAATCGCCGTCAAAATCCGCGGGGCATCCATCGCAGTCGGTGCACACGCCCCAAGCCGCGAGCAAGAGCGACAAATCCGCAGCATTGACGAAGCCATCTTGATTGATGTCTTCGGGCACATACGGCGGCGGCACCGCGGCGAGCGCGGCTGCGGCATCGAGTCGACCCGCGCCGAAATAGATGTCGGTGCCGGGCGTGCCGAGATCACGCGCGGTCGTCAAGAGATAGTTGCGGACCTCATCGCGCGTGAGCGATGGGTCGTAACTCCACAAGAGCGCGGCGACGGCAGTCACATGCGGCGTCGCCATGCTCGTTCCACTCTTCAGGACATAGCCGCCGACACCTCCAGACAGCGACCAGACGTTCGTGCCAGGTGCCGAGATGTCGGTTTCGGCGCCGTAATTGGAGTACGTCGCGCGTGCGTCGCGGTTGTCGGTTGCAGCGACGGCGAGCGTCTCGGGCCATCGTGCAGGAAAGGCGGGGACCGAACTATTTGAGTTGCCGGTCGCCGCACACATCAGGACACCCTGCGCGTGCGCGTACTGCACAGCCTGTTGAAAGACCGTACTTCCCACGTTGAATTGCAAACTCATGTTGACGAGTTTCGCGCCCTGATCGGTCGCCCAAGTCAGGCCCGCGGCGACATTCGACTCAAAGCCCGAGCAGCCATTCACCACGACAACCGGAAGCAGTTTCGCGTTCCACGTCACGCCCGCGATGCCTGTGCCGTTGTTGCCCGATGCCGCGAGAATGCCCGCAACGTGCGTGCCGTGATTGCACTCGTCGGCCGTCGCAGTGTTGCCATCGGGGACGTTCAATCCCGGCAGAATGCGGCCTGCGATCTCAGGATGCGGATCAATGCCCGAATCGAGCACGGCGATGACAAGATTTGGATCGCCATGGGTGTACTCCCACGCGGCAGCCATGCCGATGTCGGCGCCCGCGGTTCCCGCCACGCCTCCGACGACTTGGCCGGTGTTGCGCAACGCGTACTGCACCCAAAAATCGGTGTCGTTTGGAATCTCCGCGAGGCCGCCCTCGGGGTCGCGTTCCGCGCGTTCGACAACGGCAGCCTTCGCCAATCGCGCGACCGCGGCCGACGCGTCTGCGCCCGGCGCGAGTTCGCAGCGATACCAACGATCTAACCCGAGTGCGGCGGCCGTTGCCGCGTCCTTCAAGGGCTCGACAAAGATCGAGCGCACATCGACGACTCCCGCTTGGGCGAGGGTGCGCGCAGAGAATGAACTTGGCCGCATGCCCGGCTTCAGTTGGACAAGCACGTGGCGCGAGGCGTAGGTCGCGCCTTCGATCACGATTGGTGCAGCGTCTTCTACGGTCGTGAGCGCGTTGGCGCGGTCTTGGGAGGTACCGATCAGCGGACCCGCAAACCCGACCGCTGGCGTGGTCGCCAACATCGCTCCCGTGAGTGCCACAGAGAGCCCAGCGACGGCTCCGGTCACCGCGTTGAAACGCGCGCCAGATCGCCACGCGGAAACGCACAGCGCGAACTTGCGCGGGACTGCGACTGGAGAACCGGGTGTGCGATCTTTGGACATACAGGTGATCTTTCGGAACGAATCTAACTCCCGCTTCGGCGTGGGCGAGCACGAGGTTCCCCGAAACTGATTGTTCGAGGAGGGTTTTTCGGTCTGTGCGGCCGCGCAAGGGCGAGCGGACGGCTCACTTCGATATATTCCGCCCCTTCTCCGGCAGATCGAGACGCAGCGCGCGGCGATCAGGTCCGGGAGTTTGGTCCCTCGCGGGGCCGTTCAATCTCGACACCGCGCGATATCTCGTCAGTTTCTGCCGTCCCGTTTCACACTCTTGGTATTGAGAATCTCATGAGCAACCGCCGCCACCTCTTCACTTCTGAAAGCGTCTCGATGGGTCACCCCGATAAGGTCGCGGACGCGATCTCGGATGCTGTGCTCGACCTCATTCTCGATCACGACGCGGAAGGCCGCTGCGCGTGCGAGACGCTCGTGACGACGGCGCAAGCGATCGTCGCCGGCGAGATCAAGTTCAATCACAACGCGAAGAAGAAGTTCGACGTCCAGCAGACCGTGCGCGACGCCATCCTCCGCATCGGCTACGACGACGCGGCGATGGGCTTCGACGGCCACGGCTGCGGTGTCATCAACCTCCTGCACGAACAGTCGGCCGACATCGCGCGCGGCGTCGTGCGCAAGTCGAAGAAGGCGCAAGGCGCTGGCGACCAAGGCATGATGTTCGGCTTCGCATGCGATGAGACCGATCGTCTCATGCCGCTCCCGATCAACCTCTCGCACCGCCTCGTCGAGAAGCAAGCCGAAGTGCGCCGCAAGGGCATCGTTTCGGGCATTCGCCCGGACGCGAAGAGCCAAGTCACCATTGAGTACGAAGGTCTCGAGCCGAAGAAGGTCGACGCGGTCGTCCTCTCGACGCAGCACGCGCCAGAATGGAACGGCGAGAAGAAGCAAGCCGAACTCAAGAAGGCTGTCACCGACGCGATCATCAAGCCAGTGCTCGGCAAGTGGTGGCACGACGGCGTGAAGGTCTACGTGAACCCGACGGGTCAATTCGAAATCGGCGGCCCACACGGCGACTGCGGCCTCACTGGCCGCAAGATCATCGTCGACACCTACGGCGGTCGCGGTCGTCACGGCGGCGGCGCGTTTAGCGGCAAGGACCCGTCGAAGGTCGACCGCAGCGCGGCGTACATGGCGCGTTACATCGCGAAGAACATCGTTGCGGCGAAGCTCGCGCGCGTCTGCGAAGTGCAGGTTGCGTACGCGATCGGCGTCGCTGAGCCAGTGTCGGTGCTCGTTGATTCGCAAGGAACGGGCACCGTCGGTGATGAAGTGCTCTCCGCACTCGTGCGTGAACACTTTGACCTCACGCCATACGGCCTCATCGAAATGCTCAAGTTGCGCGCACCGATCTACTCGGCGACGTCGAGCCACGGCCACTTCGGTCGCGAGCCAGGCGAAGCGGGTAAGGGCACGTTCTCTTGGGAGAAGACTGACATCGCCGCAGCGCTCAAGAAGGGCGCGGGCAAAGCCGTCAGCGCTCCGAAGAAGGCCGTGCGTGAGCCGAGCCTCGCGTGAATCGAGATGCACCCGTTGGTTACGCCGCACGTGAGGTCGCGCTCGAACGCGTCCTCGCGCAGGCGTTGCGATTCCCTGATCTCGCCTACGCGGGAGCAGCGTCGTCGGATGCGCGCATCGAGTCACGCGATGATGGGCGGCTTGATCCGCGCGACGCGGCGCTCGCACGCGCGATCGAACACGCGGTGGTGCGTCGCTACCTGACGCTCATCGCGTGCATTCGACCGCATCTCACGAAGAACTGGCCGCTTCTCGAGAAGCCCGTGCAAGCGGCGCTTCTTGGTGGCGCTGCGCAGATTCTCTTTCTCGATCGCGTGCCGGCAGCGGCGGCGGTTGATGCGAGCGTCGAGTGGACGAAGCGACGATTGCGGCCGGGTGCTGGCGGGCTTGTGAACGCGGTGTTGCGCAAAGTTGCGGCAAGCGTTGCAGAGCGGCTCCCGGCGTGCGAGGAAACGCGCGCGCTGATTGCCGATCAGACGCGGCGCAACATCGTGCCGTTGTCCGATGGCTCCGCGCTGCGGCTCTCGATTGATGCGTTCAGTGAAGA
>JBJOHQ010000124.1:0-5672 GCA_046047595.1 Planctomycetota bacterium
GACACGTCGACGATGTACGCAAAGCGCGAACCGCGACCGCCGATACCGAAGAAACTCGTACCGCCGCCGCCCTTTCCGCTACCGATTCCGATGCCGCTTCCCGCGCCGCCAGGTCCAACAATGGCGCCCACACCTGGAGCTTCAATCGCACCAAAACTGTTTTCACTGGGATTGTCGCTCGCGAGATCGTTCGACAAATTCGGCAGCGGATCGATCTCCGTCGAGACTGGACCCATCACCAACGGCGACGGATCGGGCAACTCGACGTCTTCCGTCACTTCAACCGCAGGCGGCAACTCCTGAAGCTTCAATTCCACCGTTGGCATGTCGGGATCGACACGCTCCGGCAACTTGATCCACCAAAGGCGGAGCAAGATCAAGACATGCACCACGATCGAGAGCGCAAATCCGAGAAGCAACAGGTGCAACCAACGCTCGCGCACCATGCGACGCCGTTCGTTGCGAAGGATTTCCTCTTCGCTCAGCGCCGGGGCTTCCGCCAATTTTTGACGCACCTCGCCACCCGCTCCAACGGGCGGAGGCGGAACGGAACCGGGATTGGAAGGCACGGTCGGCACGAGAGGAGATACGCGCGAGAGAGACGGCGATTGTAGAGAAAACAGTGGTCTGGCGAGGATCGCCGCGACTGCTTGCTAGACAACCCGCCGACCACTCCGAAATCAACGCGTCACAAGCGTGCCGATCCGTTCACCTGCGACGACGCGACGGATATTTCCCGGCGTTTTGTAGTCAAACACGCACACGGGAAGCGCATGCTCCATGCACATCGTGAGCGCGGTGAGATCCATGACCCCAAGCTGCCTTTCAATCGCTTCCGCAAACGTGAGGTGGTCGTATCGCGTGGCGGCTGGGTCCTTTTTCGGATCTGCGGTGTAGATGCCATCGACCTTGGTCGCCTTCAAGAGGACGCTCGCATTGAGTTCGATCGCGCGGAGGCTTGCGCACGTGTCGGTTGTGAAGAACGGGTTGCCCGTTCCCGCGACGAGAATGATGACGCGGCCCTTTTCGAGGTGCCGAACTGCGCGACCACGAATGAATGGCTCCGCAACGGCTGGCACATTGATCGCACTCATCACGCGGGCGGGACGACCGATGCCTTCGAGCGCTTCCTTGAGCGCGAGTCCGTTGATGACCGTCCCCAGCATGCCCATGTAGTCGGCGGTTGACTGATGCACCACGCCGTCCTTCGCCATGCGCGCACCGCGAATGATGTTGCCACCACCGACAACGACGGCGATTTGCCCGCCGAGTTCGCAGGCCGACGAGATCTCGCCCGCGATCACGCGAAGTTCCGCAGTGTCGATCCCAAGTTGACCAACGGGAGAAAGGCTTTCGCCGCTGATTTTCAAGACAAGACGCTGTGGGACTTTCGACGAAGGCATCTCCGCATTGCATCCGTTTCGTCGCGCGCGGTCAAGGTGCTTGACCCGTGAGTTTTCGCGATGAATCAGAACTCTCCACCCTGCTACACTCGCCGCGCTATGGACCTCGACACCATTCTCCTCGAGACCGAAGAGCGCATGCAGCGCTCGACCGACTACCTCGCTCGCGAACTTCGTGGTATTCGCACAGGCCGCGCGAACACGGCGCTCCTCGAATACATCAAGGTGGATTACTACGGTTCACACACGGACCTGCGTGAACTCGCGGCGATCTCTGTCGCCGAAGCGACCCAGTTGGTGGTGAAACCCTTCGATCCAGGGGCCAAGCACGACATCATTCGCGCGATCGAAACATCGGGGCTCGGACTGAATCCGATGTCGGAAGGCAACATGATTCGCATCAATGTGCCGGCACCGTCATCCGATCGCCGCAAGCAGTTGATGTCGCAGGTCAAGAAACTCGCGGAAGATTCGAAGGTTGCGGTGCGCAACGAGCGCCGCGATGGCAACAAAGCGATTGATGCGCTGGTTGCCGACAAGAAGAACCCGATCCCTGAAGACTCTGCAAAGAGCGCGAAGGAAGACATCGACGAGTTGACCAAGAAGTACTGCGAGCAACTCGACACCCTCGCGACGAAGAAGTGCGCGGAGATTGAAGAGATTTGACCTGCGGTCAGATCTCTTCAATCGTGTTTTGAGCGCTCGCGACTGGCGGCGGGGCGAACCTGCGGTTCGCGACCGCCGCTTTCGCTCGCTCTGGCGTGGATCACACCAGACGTATCCGAAGGCGGAGCGCAGCGAAGCCTGAGAAACAAACGTCGGAGTCGTTTCGCGTTTCGTGTGGCACTACCCCCCTGCGAAGCAGGAGGTAGTGGATGAGCGTCTCCCACACCCCCAAACGACTCAAACTCCATCGTCAAGGTCCGTCGCGCAGACCATGCGTCGCCATCACCAAAGGTGATGCCACACGCAACGTCTCGGGATGCACGGCGCCATCCTCTCGCGCTGCGCTTCGCTCCGCGCTCGAACCGCAGCGGCGACCGCTACTCCTCATCAAACAAGCGCGTTTGCTCGGGCAAATCGCGTGGCGACTCCTGCACGTCTTTCACTTCTGCCGCGAGATCTTCGATCGTGCGGAAATCCTCGTGCTCGCTCGCAAAGCGGATGTACGCGATGTCGTCAATCGCGCGCAACTTCGCCGCAACACGCCGACCAACTTCGACCGACGCAACTTCGCGCTCAAACTCGCGATTGAGGCTGTCTTCAATCTCACGCACGATCTGTGCCTTTTTCTCCGAGGAAATCGGCCGTTTCCCGCAGGCTGCAAGAATGCCTCGCATCACGTTGTCAGGATTGAAGGGCACACGCGTTCCATCGCGCTTGACGACCGTCAACTTGTCCGCGCGCTCGAAGCGCTCATATGTCGTGAACCGCCGCTTGCATTGATTGCACTCGCGGCGGCGGCGCACCGCTGTTCCGCCATCCGCTTCGCGTGAATCAATCACGCTGTCGTCGTCGGCCTTGCAGAATGGACAGATCACTGGCGTTGCTCCTTCGACGATGCCGGAGAGGCAGGTGAACTCTCGGTTCGGGGCGCGTCCATCGACGGCTCCTTTGGGCCATACGGCCCCATGACGATTTTGTTGCGCCCACGCAGTGCCATTCGTGCAGCAATCGGCCGGCTCGTACCTGGCAGCGCATCGAGCGGCTGGATCAATCGGGCGAGATCCGCAGCCTCCGATCCATCGCGTGCCGTCGCATCGACTTTTTCCGCGTCTTCCGGCATATCGCGCTCTTCGACTTCCTTCGCGCACCCATCAAAGGTGTTTGCAAAAACCAGCGTTCTCGGTGCCGCGCGCAGTTCGATCGCAATTCCCTCGTCGTAGAAGCGATTTTCAACCACCGCATTGTCTACACAAGCGCTTCCATTCGCGAGTGTCCATGGCAACTTCGCAAGACCAGGATCTTCGTCATCCCAGAACGCGACCCCAACGCGGCTCCCGCGAAACCCGTTGCGCTCAACGCGCACACGCTGCGCGTGCTCTGCGGCGATGTCGCCCGCAACGTTCTTCTCAAAGTCATTGCCCAAAATGCGCGAATCACGCGCGTATCCAAACCACACGCCATTGATTCCGTTCTCGACGAAGCGGTTCGCGACCACTGTGTTGTCGAAACTAAACGTCATCTCAAGTCCGTGTGCAGCGGCATACGAAAGATCATTGAGCGCGAAGAGGTTGCCATTGCAACCACGGCCGCGATACCACGCATCGAGATTTCCCTTGCCGTCGTCGTCGAAATCAATCTTCGACGAAGGCGAAGGCTTCTCGCCGAGCGCTTCGCGACCCGTGAAACCAAAGACGCCATCACCGCAATGCGTCGCGCTGTTGAGTGCCACGACATTCCGCGAGCACTGCTCAAACATCAAGATTCCTGCGGAATCCTGGCCTCGGTTGTAGATGCCGTGCGAGTAACCGCGAATGCAGAAGTCGAATGCGTTGCGACAAATCACATTGTCCGACGAACGCCACATCGCAAGACCCCAACCCGAGAGAAACGAGCAGTCGTTGTCGTAGAACTTCGAGTGATGCACCGATGAAAGCACGATGCCGTTCTGCGTGCGTCGTGCGCGCAGTTCGCGCACCGTGACTTCGCGCGCATTCGAAATCGCAAGGCCCGCACCATGTTGCGCGAGTTGTTCACCGCGATCGTTTTCGTGGGGATACAGCCAATCGGAGGCGTCTTCCTTCTCGGCCGACGACTTGAGCAGTTGCGCGTAATTGTCCGAAACGTCCAGCCGTTCGAAGGTCGAACCGTCGCATCGATCGCCATCGATTCCGATCTTGAACCCACGCACACCGCCATTGCGGAGCGTGACCGACTTCGCGGCGACGACGATGCCTGTTCCGGTGAAGAGTTCTGGCCGCGCGGGATTCGGTCCCGCTTCGAGACTCGATTGGAGCGTGCCTCCACCAAGATCGACCGTGATCCCATCGGCGACGACACGCACGACTCCGTTGCCATCGGCGTCCGCAATTGGCTTCGAAAAAACGAGGACGCAAGACTCCCTGATTTCGATGTTGTCGCGGTCAACTTCCACGCGGCGGACGGACGTCGGCGCGACCCCCTGCGCTGGCGGCGCAACGCCCGCCAACTGCGAATCGGGCGGCACCCCCAAAGACAGCAGAACGGCGGCGGCAAACAGCATCCGTGCAGCGTACCGCCCGCCCGCCTCGCGGGTTACACTCGTCGCCCCTATGGTCCGCATCACCCTTCCCGACGGTTCTGTGAAAGAGTTCGCCAACGCCCCCACCGTGGGCGAGGTCGCCGCCTCGATCGGCGCAGGTCTTGCGAAGAGCGCGCTCGGCGGCCGCGTCGGCACGACGGGCGCAAACCTCGCGAAAGACGGTGAACTTGTGGACCTTGCGCACCGGATCGAGTCGGACGCTTCGGTCGCGATCGTGACTGCGAAGAATCGCGACGGCACGGTGAGCCCCGACGCGCTTTACCTTCTCCGCCACTCGTGCGCGCACGTGATGGCCGAGGCGATCCAGCGGCTCTATCCGGGCGTGCAACTCGTGTACGGCCCGCCGCTCGAGACGAACTTCTACTACGACATGCTCTTCCCCGACGGGAAGGTGATGTCCGCCGACGACTTCGAGAAGGTCGAAGCCGAAATGGCGAAAATCGTCGCGGAAAACCGCCCATTCACCCGCTACGAACTGCCGATCGCTGACGGCATCGCGAAGCTTGAGAAGGAAGGCTCGAAGTTCAAGCTCGACAACGCGCAGCGCGCGGTCGAGGCGGGCTCGAAGTCGCTTTCGTGGTACGCAACCGGCGAACCGGGCAAGAACTGGGAAGATCTTTGCCGCGGCCCGCACGTGCCTGCGACGGGCAAGATCGGTGCATTCAAGGTACTGTCGCTCGCGTCGAGTTACTGGAAGGGCGACGAGAAACTCGATCGACTCACGCGCGTGTACGGCACCGCGTTCGCGACGAAGGAAGAACTCGAGCAGTACGCGCGCCTTCAAGAAGAAGCGCGCCGCCGCGATCACCGCACGCTCGGCAAGCAACTGCGGCTCTTCCACATTGATGAAATGGTCGGCCAAGGGCTCATCCTTTGGACGCCGAAGGGCTCGATTGTTCGCAACGAACTGCAGAACTTCATCGGCACCGAACTCCGCAAGCAGGGTTACCACCAGGTCTACACGCCGCATATCGGCAAACTCGATCTCTACAAGACGAGCGGACACTTCCCCTACTACAAGGAGT
>JBJOHQ010000125.1:0-5859 GCA_046047595.1 Planctomycetota bacterium
GCCCGACGAGTTTGCAGGACAAATTTTGAGCGATCGTGCTGTTTGAGGCAGCGATCAGCGAACTGACTCGTCAAGTGTGCGCTGATGCCGAATCGAGATGCAACGCCAAGACCGGAATCAAGATGCTGGTCCGAATTCAGGGCCGCAGCGAAGCCCGATGCGGCGTGGATCAGCGCGTTTTACCGCGCGCATCATCGATCGCTCGCGGCATATGCGTTGTCGCTCACGCGATCGAGGGAAGAGGCGGAGGATCTTGTGCACGAGGTTCTCGCGGGCATGCTCGCCGCGCCGCACAACATCAGCGAACCCGAGGCGTACGCGTATCGATCGATCCGCAATCGTGCGATTGATCGCGCGCGAAGGCTCCCGTTGGTGCAGATCGCGCAGACAGTTCGTCGTGATTCGGCGGCTTCGAAGGATGCGACCAAGATAGATTCCCGCGCGGACGAACTTTTGTGCGCACTCGAATCACTCGCGCCGAGTGCCGCGGAAGTCGTGGTGTTGCACACACGGGCGGGTTTGAGTTTCCCGCAAATTGCTTCGATTCTGGAAGAGCCCGTTGGAACGATCTCAGCGCGCTACTCGCGAGCGCTTGCTGAGTTGCGCGCTTTGCTTACGAAGGAGGAACAGCATGGATGAACAGTCCATTGATCGTTGGCTGCGCGAAGCGCCGCTCGAAGAGTTCCGTGAAGGCCACAGGACGCGGTTTGAGTCGCGTATTCGGGCGCGAAACTGGAAATCGGTTGCGGTACTCGCCGCTGCGGTTGCGGTGGTTTTGGGGGCCGCGATGTTTGCGTGGTTTGTACCAGCGCGAAGAACGGAATCGCCGAGCTCTGTCTTTGTTGCCGTGCCCGTCTACTGGAGTCGCGAGCATCGCCGCAACCAACTTGATATCAGTCGATGGACATGCGTCGGCTGTCGCCACGAAACAAACGAGCGGCCTGCACGCCGCGAAGGAGTGATGCAATGACGATGATGAGATTGGCCGTGTTGATCGCGGTGCTCTCGACCAATGCAATCAGGGCACATGCCGCCGAAACACATCATGCTTTGGCGATGCAAACTCAGGCGGATCAAGAAGCAATTTCTGACGCACAAACGCCTCTCGCCGCAGCGCAGATCATGCTTGAACTCCAAGTGTTTCAATTCAAAGGCGACGCGAACGCAAAGGGTGCACTGCCTGAGTTTCTCGAGAAACTCCCTCGCATCGACGCCGCGTCCGCTCCTGGAGAGCCGCCGCAATCAGTGCAGGCGGCAATCGCGGGTGGTGAGGTCGACAAACTTCTCGCTGATGCAGCCGCGTACTGCATCTCTGCACCGCGCATGTTTGTTCACGCGGGGCAGACTGCGAGTGTGCAGATTGGACGCGAAATTGCGTGGGAGGCGATGCAGCCGACCACGGAGCCTGGCGTATTTCGACTCGTCCAAGGCGAACCGAAGTTCGAAGGAATGCGCTTCGATGTGATGGCTGAGGTGCTCGATGATCGAGCAATCGCAGTGCGCACACTCAAAATGCGATTCGATCAATGTGTGGGGCGCGAAGCAGTTGAGGGGACTTCGCTCGAGGTTGGCGCTCCGATCATTCGATCGCGCGAGTCAACGCACGCGTTGGTCCTCAAATCCGGACAACGTGCGATGCTCACAACGTCAACCCTCGATGAAAGCGGCGAGCTGATGCTCGTCGTTCTCAAGGCGAAGGTGGTTGATCCGCCAAGTGATGAGTCGAAGCCGTACACGGAGGACGCAGGCGGGCGGTAGACGCGCGTCAGACAGCGCCTCGCGCTCGTGCCATCAGACTGCGCGCGTATCGCCAAAGGCCGCCGCCGCAGCGGCGGCCGCTCAAAAGATCCGTCAGACAGCGCCTCACGCTCGTGCCATCAGACTCCGCGCGTATCGCCAAAGGCCGCCGCCGCAGCGGCGGCCGCTCAAACGATCCGTCAGCCGTTCTTCTTCGCGAAGTCGCTCATGAATTGCGCGAGCAACTCGCAGCCGTGCACGGGGAACGCGTTGTAGATCGAAGCGCGCATGCCGCCTGCTTCGCGATGGCCGAGCAAACCGAAGAGGCCGTGAGCCTCGGCATCGGCGACGAACTTCGCGTCGAGCTCGGCCTTCGGCGTCTTGAAGCACACGTTGAGATGCGAGCGACACCACTTCTCCGCGGGCCACGAATAGAAGCCGCCAGAGTTGTCGACCGCGTCCCAAATGAGGTTTGCCTTGTAGGCGTTGTTCTTCGCGATGGCCGCGGGGCCGCCGACCTTGAGCGTCCACTCAGCCATCAAGCCCATGACGCGCACCGCAAACGTCGGCGGCGTGTTGAGGCGCGACCCCGCGTTGGCGTGGTCTTCAAACCGAAGAATCGTCGGCAACTTCGTCGTTGCGCTCGCGATGAAATCCTTGCGCGCGATGATCAGGCTCGCGCCCGAGGCGCCAAGGTTCTTCTGTCCGGCCGCGAGCACCATTGCGTGCTTCGTGAAGTCCCAAGGGCGCGAGAAGATGTCGCTTGTCGCGTCGCCGATGAGAGGCAGCGTCGTTTCGGGTGGCGCCCAGAATGTCGTGCCCTCGACGGTGTTGTTCTGGCAATAGAGGAGGTACTTCGCGCCGGCGGGCTCCGTGAATTCGCCCTTCTTCGGAACACGCGCGTACTTGATCGCGCGGCCATCAAAGGCGACCGAGACATTGCGGCAACGCGCGGCTTCGGTGTAGGCCTTGTACGACCAGATCGAGGTGTCGATGTAGGTCGCGGTTTCGCCGTCGCCGACGAAGTTCAGCGGCAGGAGGCCGAACTGGACAGTCGCGCCGCCCGGCATGAAGAACACGGCGTAGTCGCTGCCAACGCCTGCAGCTTGGCGGCATGCGGCTTCGGCTTCGAGGTTCAACGCCTCGTAGAGCGCGCCGCGGTGCGAGAGTTCGAGAAGTCCGATGCCGCCGCCGCGGCAATCGATGAGTTCTTCGCGGATCTGCTCGAGCACGCACTCCGGCATGCACGCGGGGCCCGCGCTGAAGTTGTAGACGCGCCCTTGGGAGGGGGTCTGCGGAAAGAGCGTGGAAGCGGGGGAGGTTGCCTGCATGGCAGCGGTGGGTGTCATGGCGTCCGAATCCTTCCTCTTCAGTCGTACGCGACTGGCGGAGGGGCGAGTGTAGCACCAACAACGCTCAAATCGCGGTGGCGAGGCCGGGTGGTAGCGCGACCGAAGGACCCGAAAACACCGCGAGAAGCGGGGAATTTCCGCGGGGAATGGTCTCGCGAACTTCTTGGTGGGCGGCGACCGCCGCGGAAAGCGCATCAAGGATGCTCGCGGCGTCGTCGGCGACGAATCCTGAGTAGGTGGTTCCGTCAGACGTGGTCCCGTGGAATATGGGGCGTATCCGAGTGGCGGCGAGCAGTGCCTCGCTGAACTCGGGTGCATGGTCATGCAGCGCGATGCTGTCCGCCTGCCCAGTTGATGCGGGTTCGGGCAGGTGCTCGGCGGCGGTGGTCGGCGGTGTTTGGCCACCGGACGGTGACGCGTGCGCGGGACTTGCCACGATCGCGGCAATCGCGCGAGAGCCTTCGCGCACGATGCGCACGACGAGCACCGCATCGTGAAGCACCGTAAACACGCCGGCTGTGACGAGCAGTTCGAGTGCTTCACGCTGCGCGGAGTGGTCGAGCGCTGCGATCCGTTCCCAGCGACGCATCTCGAGCGTCGGGTCAGCATGCGGCTCACGCGACACGACGATCGCGACCGCCGTGCCGGCGGGGACCGCAAGTGCCTTGGGAGCTGCGAACTTCATGCGCGTTTTATACGCGGTTCTTGCCGAGGTCGGGCAACTCTTGCGGCGATCAGCGATTCTTCAAGGAGCGATGCATTGTGCGTCGAATGCACGGCGTCCCATGTACGTTGAGCCTTCTTTCCAACCGAGTTTCACCGACGACACCACTTCGAACGCTGTTGAGGCGTGCGCGTTTGGATCGACGTGTTGCGAAACATCGAGAATCGAAGCCATTTTCTCCAACATGTCGTGGCCAGGGCGCGACGCGCTGCAATCGCGCTTTCGCTGCAATCGTCGGCAATCGGCACGCTGGACGGTCCCAGGTCACGCGACGATCCTCGCGCTTGGCACTGAACTCGGGAATCTCATCGAACTCACACGGCTCGACGGATCTCCCTGGTGGCTTGCGGGTGACGCGAGCGAGTCGATGCCTGCGGGAACGCGCGTAAGTGTCGGTTTTAGTGAGCCAGATGGCCGCCCCGCATGCGGATTTGTCGAGCGCTGCGAGGGATTCGGCGAAGGTCGGTTCCGCATCGCGATCCGCTTCGACGGCGCATCGGTCGCATAAATCGCGCAGCGCCGCGCCACACAGTGCCACACAGTGCCGCGCTTTCCACTGGAATTCCGTCTGTGTGGATTCCGCCGTTCTTGACGCGCGAGAACTCGCAGTACGCCTCTGCAATCACACCAAAGAGTGATGTCGCTCCCCGCGAGGGTCGATGTCTCGGTGTTCGAATCCTTGGCCGCGTGCTTTGAGGGAGGGACGCCGGCCTCAGGGAGGGATTACGAGCAACGGCCGCTGCGGGCGAAAGTCTGTAGCGGCATTTCCGGGGCCTTGGGCCTCAGTCGAAGTGTGGCGACCGACGAATCCTCGGATCGGTCGACCGGATCCGTTCGAAACTCCGAGGCAACGGGAGAAAACCATGGTTCAGCGCACTGTTCGTCGCGGATTCACGCTCATCGAAATCCTCATCGTCGTCGTCATTCTCGGCATCCTCGCCGCGATCGTCATCCCGCAGTTCACGAACGCTTCGCAAGAAGCCTCGGAGAGCAGCGTGAAGAGCCAGCTGCAGACGGTTCGCAGCCAAATCGAGTTGTTCCGCGTGCGAAACAACGGCAACCTGCCTGCTGATTTCGACGATCTTCTCACGCCACCAAACGGTGAAGATCCGTATCTCCAGAAGGAGCCAACGCTCCCAACGGGCTACGAGTTTGTGTGGGGTGACAACGCCGCCTCTGCAAACGTCGAAACGATCTACGCGACCTTCACCGGTGCAACGTTGCCGGAAGGCCTCACCGCCGCTGAGATCGAGGGCTGGTGATCATCTGAGTGGGTTTCATTCGGCCCGCGCGGGGAAACTCGCGCGGGCCGCTTTCTGAACGCGAGTCCCTGAAGTTTTTGAGGCGGTTGAGGAGAACGCGACGCATGTATGGACACGCAGTACGTTCGTGCCGACGTCACCAACCAGGCTTCACGTTGATTGAGATTCTCACGGTGGTGCTCATCCTTGGAATCCTCGCAGCACTCATTGTGCCGAACATGACAGGCTTCATGTCGGATGCAACCACGAGCGCAGCAAAGTCACAACTCGCTGCGGTTCGCGGGCAAATTGAAATGTACAAGTTGCGACACGGAGGCGTTGTTCCCAATGCTTCTGGGTCCGATGGAACCGAACTTCTTTTCGCGGCAATGACAGCACCAGACGACGGACAACAGCCGTTGCTCTCTGCCACGCCGAAGTTACCGATGGGTTACAACTGGAATTGGAACGGAACGCTGCTCACCGTTGGCTACGTCGGCCCTGATGAAACGATCGTGGCCGAAGCGCCGACGTGGTAAGGCCCACACGTTCGAATTCGTGACCATGAGTTTTGAGTATGAGTTTTTGAGCATGAGTTCGTCAGCATGAGTTCATGAACATCTCGAGCGCTGGGAGAAAACGACATGAAACGCTTCACGCCCAACATTCGTCACATCGCTTCCACCGCTGCGGTTGCTGGCGTCGCCGCGATGTGCGCTGTAGTTCTCTCGGGAACTTCGACGAATCGTGCCGAAGCGGGTCCGCCGGCACCAAGCGCCCTGTCGATCCAACAGAAGGCGAATGC
>JBJOHQ010000126.1:0-2669 GCA_046047595.1 Planctomycetota bacterium
CCGAGCGGAAGTACGCTTCGGCACCCGTTGAATGTCGTGCTGACAGAACTCGCGGAGTCTGGCGCGTCGGACAAGCTCTACGCGAAGTACTTCGGGGACTGAGTCACAAGTCCAAGTCGAATGCTGATGCGCTCAGCGCTTCGCGGCGACGCTCTCAAGAATCCGCATCATCTTGAGGGCGAGATTCGTGCGGTCGTAGTTTTGCGCGCCCTTGAGGCATGAGGCCTTGAACTGCTCGAGTTCCGCGGGATTCTCCTTCAGGCGACGAAGCGCCGCGACGAGTTCGTCGACGTTCTCTGGCTCAAACGGAATGCCCGCGTGCTCGTCGCGCACGATGTCCGCGCTCTCGCCCTCGACGCCATGCAGCACGGGAAGGCCCATGCCCATCGACTCGAAGAGCTTCGACGGAATCACCGTCGTGAAGAGCTCAGCCTTCTGAAGGTGGATCACCGACACGTCGAGGATCGACCAGTAGCGCGGCACTTCGGCCTTCGGCACGCTGTCGATGAAGACGACGTTGTCGAGTTTCATCTCGGCAGCCATATCGCGAAGGAACTGCTTGCGCGCGCCGTCGCCGAGGAAGAGGAAGACGATGCCCGTGCCGCGCAACCGTTCGGCCGCTGTGACGAGCGTCTCGAGTCCGTGGCAGAGCCCGTGCGTGCCGATGTAGCCCGCGACGAACTTGCCCTCAAGACCAAGCTGCTTCGTGAGCGCCTCATCCTTCGGCCGCGGCGTGAAATGCGAGATGTCGACACCGTTGGTCACGATCTCGATCTTCGATCCATCGATGCCGCGTGAGATCAAATTCTTCTTGAAACTCTTGGTGACCGAGATCACCTTCGCAGACTTGCGGTAGAGGAAGAGCTCGAGTTTTTCGAGCAACTCGATCGCGCGCGCGTTCTTCATCGCGCCGACAGCCTTGATCGTTTCCGGCCAAAGATCGCGCAATTCGAAGACGTATGGGCGGAACTTCAATCGGCTCGCCACATATGCGGCGCAGGCGGTGAAGAACTGCGGGCTCGTGCCGACGATGACGTCGACCTTGCGGATGAAGAGGCTCGCGACAATCGCGGATGCCATGTAACTCTGGTAGTCGAGGATGCGGCGCACGAAGCCTTCGTTCGCCGTGATGTACGACCACACGCGTACGACTTCGATCCCCTCCATCGTCTCGCGCTGCCAGAGCTTGTTGCGGTAGCCGTCGAAGACCTTCCCTTTCGGGAAGTTCGGTGCACATGTAATGACCGTAACACGGTGGCCAGCCTTCACCCACTCGCGGCAGTGCTCAAAGGTACGGCTCGCAGGCGCGTTCACTTCGGGTGGGAAATTGTCGGTGAGAAAGAGGACGTGCACGGTGGTCACCAGTCGATACGGACGATGGAGGAACGGTCCTCGAGCATCGCAACGACCTTTGTCTGATATCGGACAAGTCCGAACTCGGGATGAAAGGTTGTTGGCTCAAGGCTCAACGAAGCACCGCAGCACGACAGCCGTGCAGTGCCAAAAAGGCTTGGATTTTCGAGTACTTTCCCTCGCGCCGTTGACTCAATCGCGCCCTGGATCGAGGGATCCATCATGCAGGCGCGACGGAGTGGCGGCTCGCGAAGCCACGTGTCGGACGAGACCGAGGCTGCAGCGCTGAGTGTGACGGTCGTGGGATCGACAAACGTCGTTTCTGCGAGCGTGTGAAAGTGTGCGACTGCGACGTGCGAAACCGCGGGGTGCCCAGCAACGCTGTCTCGGATGGTGACTCCGCGTTGGTCGAAGACCCACGTTCGCGTATGAACGGGAGAGCCCGGAAGACGGCAATAGCCATCGTGGCTGCACGTCACTTCGACGCGAGAGCCTTCGTCCACGATGCGCAGATCAAACGGTTTCGCGCGGCGTGCGCAGCGAAATCCAGCCCAAACCTCGGAGGAATCCGCGCCGTCGATGGACAGCGTGCTATGCGCGGGGGTCCCCCGCTGGCGTTGACGTTCGGGCCCTGTGCCATACTCGCCAGTCCCAGAGTTCACGATCAAGCGATGCCCGTCGAGTGACAGCTCCATCGAAAGCGTGTCGGCGTGTGCGTGGCCCGGCAGATAGTCAGGTCCAATCGGACCGACATCAAGAATCGCCACCATGCGCCCGAGCGCAACCCGAATGTAGCCCGCATCGACAAAGTGCGTCACTCCTGATTGCATTGACCCAACGACGTCAGCCTCCGGCGCATAGCCGAGACGCTCCGCGTATCGATGCAATTCTGCTGGTGATGGCGCAATACCGATCGCACTGTCGTTGAAGAATGAAACTTCGCCGTCGGGATGGCACATCGCGGCGAGATAGCGACGCATCAGCGGAATGCGCTCTTCGATCATGCGTACGTCTGCGTTGCTGATCACGTCGGAATATCCGCGCGCAACGTTGACAAGATCGAGCATGTCCTCAACGGCCAACGCGTGGTACATCGGCGAGCGTTCGAACTGCGCGCCATCTGGGAGGATCTGCTCGAAGATCTCCTCACGCAAAATCGCAAGTCCTGTCGCGCGCCAACGAGCCGCTTCCGGACCATCGAAGAAGCATCCCGCGAAGACAAGTGCTTTCGCGTTGATGAAGAGATGATTCCCCATCAAGTGCCGCTCAAGACGCTGCTCAAGCCAACGCGCTTGAACCGCAAGGCTCTGCACCAT
>JBJOHQ010000127.1:0-8107 GCA_046047595.1 Planctomycetota bacterium
CGCGCTCGCGCTTCTGATGCGCGACCATGCCTTGCGCGCTCGTGATGCCAACGATTTCCACGTCGGTCTCGGGATAGTGCTTCCGCATCTCAGCGACCTGCGGGAAGCTGCCAACGCACGGGCCGCACCACGTTGCCCAGAAGTCGAGCACGACGACCTTGCCCTTGAGATCCGCAATCGACTTCCACGGCACGCTGCCATCGGCGCGCGACACCCATTCGCATGTCAACGTCGGACATGCGAACCCGATGAGTTCACCGCGACCTGCCGCGCCATTCACCGACTTGATCAGCCGCTCGAGAATCTTCTTCTCGCGACCATCGACCTTGGCTTCCTTCGCTTGAAGCGCGGCAACGACTTGGGTTCGAATGGCCGTGGCCTTGTCCTTCGGGAGAGCCGCGCTGCAGGCGCGCAGGTAGCCGCCAGAAGCAGCCATCAGCGAGAGCGGAGCATCCGCGTTGAACTTCCCAGCGAGCGACTCAAGCACCGCCGCGTGCGGCTTCAGTTCGTCCGCGGATGCTTCGCTTGCGGAGTCGAGGACGACCGAACCTTCTTCGGAGCCCACCGCTTCCACGAAGCCCGGATGCGCGAGAAGCGCCGCAAACACCGCTGGGTCCGGTGCCATCATCGTGAGCATTTTTGCCTGCACCGTCGCGCGGAAGCCGGCAGCCGTTGGCTCCTTTGCACGCTCGTTGAGCACCGCGACGTATCGCTCGGTCGCGTTCGGCGAGAGCCGCATGAGCGGCTCGATCGCGGCGAGTCGCTCGGCGTCGAGTGTCGCGAAGTCGAGTCCAGCGAGCATCGCGTCAACCTTCTCGGCGACACGCGCTTGGAAAGCCACCATCTGCTCTTGGTTTGGCTCACCGAGTGCTTCGTATTCCTTCTGAATCTCTTCGTAAAGCGCGCCCACCTTCTCTTGGAGTTCGGCTGCTGTCGGCATGCCTGCGGACTGCGTCGTCGGGGCGGAAGGCGTTGCAGGTTTCGTGTCCTGTGCGAACGACATCGTGGCGGTCGCAGTGCTGAGTGCGAGTGCTGTCAAGAGCGGGAAAGTCGCGAAATCGCGCATGAAGAGCTCCAAAATTGAGTATCCGTTTCGAGGACCCGAGAGAACGCCCAAGAGAACCCCCGAGAGAACCCCCGAGAGAACCCCCGAGGAAAACATCGTCTTATGAACCAAACGACCCTAGATCGGCAGATTAGCCCTTTGCGCGCGAAGAAGTTGTCGTGGCTGGTTCCGTTGTTTCAGAGCGGGGTTGGCCGTCGCCCGCGGCAGTTTCCGCCTTCCGCGCGGCCGCGATTTCAGCCCACGCCGACTGAGCCTGTGCGAAGAGTTTGACGAGCGATTCGCGCTCGACGCGGCGGCGGCACTGGTCGATCGCGTCTTCAGAAGTCCACGAATTCGCGGCTTGATCGTCGCGCGCAGAAGCTTCGGCTGTTCCGTAGACGAAGCCCGTTCGCACATCGATGAACGCCAAACTCGCGGTCGAATTGACGACCGCGCTCTTCGTCGGCGCGAGCCCAAGTGTCACCAAACCGAGCGCGCCCGGCGAGAAATCATCGACGCGGAATGTCGTATCGATTGTGTAGAGCGCGAGAATGTCGGCGTGCAAACTCGCAGCGCCTTCCCGCAATGCAAGCATGCTCGAGAAGGGTTCGGAGTCGCTTCGAGCCTGCGGCACGAGTACGGCGGTGAGTCGCGTGATCGCGCGGATTTCCGGCCATTTCGCGATCTGCTGCGTGTCTTCAGGAAGTTCAAGATCGTCGGCAGTCACGATCGAAACGCCCCCGCGTCGAACCCCTGCGACAGAGCGGGAGGAGTAGTAGCCCTCTTGCACGCGAACGAGCGCAATCGTCGCGGGAATCGGGCTCTCAGGCTGCGCTTTCAATTTCTCCGCGATCGAAGGCGCCGTCATCTCGCCAATTGGCGCGGGCTCACCTGGCGTGCGGTAGTACGAAGTGCAGCCTGAAGCAACGCTCAAAAGGAGCGACGCGATACCAAGCCTCACCAACTCGATCCGTGTCATGGACGTGCGCGTAGAAATCTGCATGGGTGCGCCGACGCGCGCAGAATGCTTGGTATTCCGCCGAACGCGTGAAAACTCCGCGAAGGCGTGAAAACTCAGCGAAGGCGTGAAAACTCAGCGAAGGCGTGAAATCTCGTCGAACCGCGATGTGATCCTCGATGACCGTCGCATCAATCAAACGCGCCTTGCTCGCCCGCCAAACCCCCACTCACCCAGCGTCAACAACGCCAGCTTCCGCGAAACCCTTGCGACGCAGAATGCACGCATCGCAGTGGCCGCATGGCGTGCCATCGGGATGCGGGTCGTAGCACGAGAGCGTGCGACCAACAGGGACGCCGAGTTCGACAGCGAGACGAACGATGCCCGCCTTCGACAGCAATTGGAGCGGCGTGTGGATTTTGAATCGCGCGCCGTCTTCCGTCGCCGCGGCAGTGCCGAGATTCGCAAGACGCTCGAATGCTGCAATGAACTCAGGCCGGCAATCGGGGTAGCCTGAGTAGTCAATCGCGTTCACGCCGATCGCGATGTCACTCGATCGAATCGTTTCGGCGTACGCGAGCGCAAATGCGAGGAAAATCGTGTTGCGCGCCGGAACATAGGTGATCGGAACTCCACTCGAAATCTCGCCGTCTGCGCGATCTTTCGGAACGGCAATATCAGCCGTGAGCGCACTTCCTCCAAACGCGCGCAAGTCAATCTCCGCCACCTTGTGTTCGACTGCGCCGAGCGCGTGCGCGAGTTCTGCCGCGCGCGCAAGTTCGATCTCGTGACGTTGCCCATAGCGGAAACTCAGCGCATGACATGCGTAGCCTTCGCGACGCATCCACGCGAGAACCGTCGCGCTATCAAGACCGCCAGAGAGAAGGACAACTGCGCGTTTCATGCGGAAATCCTGCGGTTTTCAGAACCGATCACGGCCTGCTCACACTGGGCTTGGCACACTCTCAAGAACGCGCTGCATGATGCGCCGCGTGGTCATCGTGTCGCCTTGATGCATATAGGTGCGACTAATCACGCGGTGCGCACACACGACGAGGACATTCGAAACAATGTCGTCAGGCACGCAGTAATCGCGACCCGAGATGTACGCCGTTGCGCGCGCGGCAGCGGCGAGCGCAAGCGCTCCACGCGGCGAGATCCCAACCTGAAGATCTTCGCTGTTTCGCGTCGCTGTTGCGATCGCAATGATGTAATCAACAAGTTCCTGCGCCATCCGAACACGATCAACTTCGAGTTGCGCGGCGACCACTTCATCTTTCGTCATCGCAGGCTTGAGATCAGGAAGCGATGTCCGCGCGGGCTGCTTGAGCAAGATGCGCGCTTCATCATCAGGCGACGGGTAGCCCAGCGAAATCCGCATCAAAAAGCGGTCGAGTTGATTCTCAGGGAGGAAGTACGTTCCCTCGAATTCGTAGGGATTCTGCGTCGCAACGACGAGGAATGGCTGCGGAAGATGATGGACACCACCTTCGGCGGAAACCGTTCCATCCGACATCGCTTCGAGCATCGCTGCTTGCGTGCGCGGCGTCGTTCGGTTGATTTCGTCGGCCAACACGACGTTCGCGAAAATCGGCCCTTCGCGAAACTCAAAAGTCCCAGCATCTTGTCGGTAGATACTCGTGCCAGTGACATCCGAGGGCAGCAAGTCAGGCGTACATTGAATGCGACTAAAACTGCATCGCACCGAGCGCGCGAGCGCATTCGCTAAGACCGTCTTCCCAACACCTGGCACATCTTCAATCAGCGCGTGGCCACGCGCGAGCAGACAGACAATCAGGCGGTCGACGGCCTGCACATTTCCCATGTAGACGGAAACAATGTTTGTGCGAAGCGCTGCAATCCTGTCTTGCATCGCAAGAGTGTAACAAGCGGCAATCTCTGAACTCGTCAGTCGTTCGGATCCACTCGGGCGCGGTGTGCGAACATGGGCACACGAAACTTCAGACCCAGTTTTGTCGCGACCGCTCACGATCAGTCACCCACCGATCTTCCACCGATTTTCGCACGTGTCACCGTCGACCATCCGCCACACCCTTCCATGCACCAAGTGCGGTTACGACCTCGAAGGTCTTGCGGCGACGGGAAATTGCCCAGAGTGCGGAACTCCGATCGTTGACTCGCTCACTGCGCGCCTCGATACCGAAACACGCCAGTTCGACGACATGCCGAATCCTCGCCGCGTGGCCGCGACGGTGCTCTTCGGCGCACTCGGAGCGCTCGGAGGAGCAGGCATCTTTCTCGCGATTGTGTTTGAGCGGCTCGCTGAACTCTCAGAAATCCCCGCGCTCGCGACACTCGCGCCCGCCTTCCGAAGCGTGGCGTTTCTCGCAAATTTCTTGGGCTTCATCGCATTTCTTGTTGTGCTTCCATGGCGACGCGAATCTCGTTTTGTGCGAGCGAAGGCGCTCGGTGTCGCAGGATTCACCGCGTGGCTGATCGCGAGTTTCGAGAGTGAACAATCTGTCGCGACCGCGACCTACACCGCGATTCCAACAATGCTCGTGCTGTTCGCGATCGCGCCCCTCTTGCGCGCGCTCGCGCCGCGCTCACGGGCGTACCGCAACGCCCGCGCGACCGCGCAACGGGTTGAAGGCCTCCTTCTCTCGACGGGAATCGCAGGTGGAACGAGCGCGACTGCGCTGCTCTTACGGGAATCCCCAGGTGGCGAGAGCGCGGCAACCCTGCTCTCGCTTCTCGCCGTTGCCGCGGCAGGTCTGACCGTCGTCGGGCTCGCGTACCTTTCGCTGAACGCCTTTTGGCTCGTCCGCGCGAGTTTCCAACCGCTGTTGACGGTCGAGGAGACATTCGGACCGCGCGGGTCGACCGCCGATCAACCTGCGGATCGGCCGAGAGATCAGCCCCCGCCAAGCACCTCCGACCGCGCGACGCGCGCGGATTCAGACCCGCCCAAGGGTTCAAGCCCCTCCCCCGACGAACGCTGATCTGCCAATACGGCAGCGCCCTATCGCACCCCACCTGAACTGTCAGGGCGTGGCTCTCCAAGAGCGTCCCAGCGGTGTGTCGTAAACATATCCCTTTGAATGACTTAGGCCAGCGCGACGGCCCTGCGCGAACCCAAATTCGCCGATGCACGGCGCATGTGACGCTGGTACGCCCTTTGTATGGTCGCCGCCCCCGCGGGCGGCACCGCGGGACGCTCGTGTCCCGTCGGCAGACGACACGCGAAGACCTCAAGATTCGGATTCCGAATCGATCCTCGCACTCGGCCTGATCGACGCCACAACCCTCAGAGATGGAGAACGACCAAGATGGCCGTCAAAGAACTTTCGTTTGAAAATGAGGCACGCAAGAGCCTCCTCGCTGGCGTCGAGAAACTCGCCGCCGCTGTCAAGAGCACCCTCGGTCCGCGCGGCCGCAACGCCGTCCTCGACAAGAGTTGGGGCGGCCCCACCGTCACCAAGGACGGTGTCTCGGTTGCAGAGGAAATCGAACTCCGCTGCAAGGTCGAGAACATGGGCGCAAAGCTCGTGAAGGAAGCCGCGTCGAAGACGTCCGATGACGCAGGCGACGGCACCACCACCGCGACCGTCCTCGCTGAGGCGCTCGTCAAGGCTGGATTCCGTCAGATCGCCGCGGGCGCTGACCCGAACTCCGTCGTGCGCGGCATGAAGAAGGCCGTCACCGCGGTCGCCACCAAGATTGGCGAAAGCGCGCGTCCAGTCGAGAAGATCTCTGGCGGCATCGCCGCGGTCGCATCGATCAGCGCAAACAACGACGCGTCGATCGGCAAGATCATGGCCGAAGCGTTTGAGAAGGTCGGCAAGGACGGCGTCATCACCGTCGAAGAAGGCAAGTCGCGCGAAACGACCATCGACGTTGTCGAAGGTATGCAGTTCGATCGCGGCTACCTCAGCGCGAATTTCGTCACGAACACCGACGAAATGACCTGCGAATTCTCGAAGGCACTCGTCCTCATCTACGAAGACAAGATCGACAGCCTCGCGAAGTTCGTGCCCTTCCTCGAGAAGGTCATGGAGTCGAAGAAGCCGCTCCTCATCATCGCGGAAGATGTCACGGGTGAAGCACTCAGCGCGCTCGTCATCAACAAGCTCCGCGGAGTGCTCAACGTCTGCGCTGTGAAGGCGCCAGGCTACGGCGATCGTCGCAAGGCCATGCTCGAGGACATCGCCACGCTCACGGGCGGCAAGGCGATCATGAAGGATCTCGGCATCGAACTCGACAAGGTCACCATCAAGGACCTCGGCCAAGCGAAGAAGCTCATCATCGACGGCGACAAGACGACGATCGTCGAAGGTGCTGGCAGCACCACCGCGATCAAGGGTCGCTGCGATCAGATCCGCGCCGAAATCGAGCGCACCGACTCTGATTACGACCGTGAGAAGTTGCAAGAGCGTCTCGCGAAGCTCGCAGGCGGCGTTGCGCAAATCAACGTCGGCGCATCGAGCGAAGCTGAACTCAAGGAGAAGAAGGCTCGCGTCGAAGACGCGCTCCACGCAACGCGCGCGGCAGTCGCCGAGGGCGTCGTCGCTGGCGGCGGAACGAGCTTCATTCGCGCGATTCCATCGCTCGAGAAGGTTCGCAAGGATTGCGTCGGCGACGAAATCGCAGGCGTTGAAGCTGTTGCGGAAGCACTGTGCGTGCCGCTCCGCACGATCGCTGAAAACGCGGGCGAAAAGGGCACCGTCGTTGTCGCGAAGGTCAAGGAAATGAAGGGCGACGAAGGCTTCAACGCGCTGTCGCTTGAGTATGGCGACCTTGTCAAGCAAGGCGTCATCACGCCGGCGAAGGTTGATCGTACGGCGCTGCAAAACGCTGCGAGCGTTGCAGGACTCATCCTCACGTGCGACTGCGCGATCAGCGAGAAGCCGCAACCGAAGGAAGCCGCTGGCGGCCACAGCCACGACCATGATCACGGCATGGGTGGCATGGGCGGTATGGGTGGCATGGGCGGAATGGGCGGCATGGGTGGTATGGGCGGCATGGGTTTCTAAGCCGCGCCGCAAACCATCACCGTTCCTCTTCTTCGCAGTTTCCATCACACAAATTCACAAGCAACTACACGCGCGACGCAGCAAGCGAACCGCGCTCGACACACGAAAGACGAGCACAACATGTCGAACGTTCGACCTCTCGAAGATCGCATTCTCATCAAGCCCATCGAGCCAGAGACCAAGACCGCAAGCGGACTTTTCCTTCCTGAAACCGCGAAGGAACGTCCTATGCAAGGCACCGTCATCTCGACGGGTCCGGGCCTTCTTCTCGACAACGGCGACCGCGCTCCGGTTGCGGTCAAGAAGGGCGACACCGTGGTGTACGGCAAGTACGCCGGCACCGAAATCGAAATCAAGAACGTCAAGCACGTGATCATGCGCGAGAGCGAACTGCTCGGCGTTATGACCAAGTGATTCGCACGCACCGAGCAAACGAAAGAGAGACCACTCATGGCTCAAAAGCAAATGAAGTTCGATGCAGCGGCGCGCGCGGAACTGAAGCGTGGCGTTGACCAACTCGTGCAAGCAGTCGCGGTGACGATGGGCCCGGTTGGGCACAACGTGCTCTTCGCGAAGAGTTACGGCGGACCGCAGATCACCAAGGACGGCGTCACCGTCGCCAAGGAGATCGACCTCCCGGGTCCGTTCGAAAATATGGGCGCCAAGATGGTGCAACAGGTTGCGAAGAAGACCGCAGATGTCGCCGGCGACGGCACCACCTGCGCAACCGTCCTCGCGGGCGCGATCTTCAACGGCGGCCTGAAGTACATCGCTTCTGGCGCGAATGCTGTCGCGATTCAGCGCGGCATCAACGCTGCAGCAGTTGCTGGCGCTGACGCCGTCACGACGATGGCGCAGAAGTGCAAGGGCAAGGGCGATCTCGAGAAGGTCGCCACGGTTTCCGCAAACCACGACGTGTCGATCGGCCGCTTGATCGCGGAAGCGATTGACAAGGTCGGCGCCGACGGTGTTTGCGAAATCGAAGAAGGCAAGACGGCCGACACGACCCTCGACTACGTCGAAGGTATGTCGTTCGATAAGGGCTATCTCTCGCCGTACTTCATGACCGATCCGAAGCGCGCCGAGTGCGTGCTCGAGAACGCGCTCATC
>JBJOHQ010000128.1:0-2841 GCA_046047595.1 Planctomycetota bacterium
AGCAGAACGACGGACGAACCTCGGCTGACGGCGATCCGCATCACGCGCATCCCGAATCTGACCCTGCGCAGGAACTTGCTTCACTTGATGAACACGCCGCCGATCGCGCGAAGTCCGAGCGACTGCTCGCCACACTCGACCAAGCCGATTTTGAGATTCTCGGGCTTCGCTTGCGCGGGGCCGATTGGCCGGTCGTCGCCTCCACGCTCGGAACGACGCCGGCCGCGGCGCACCGCCGCTACTTTCGCGCGCTGAAGAAACTCGCCGACCTCGCGGCGGATACCGGCATGAGTGCCAAGCGAAATGCCGACGAGAATTCTCCCGCCGCACAGAATGCGTGAATCGCGCGCGCGGCTCCCGTAGAATCGGGCCTCGCCCCACTACGTGTGCTACTACGGGGGCAACTGCGAGGAACCGATGGCGATGACCGAAGGCGACAAAAAGTACGGCGCTTCCAAGTTTGAGGGCAGCCTGAACCACGCGATGATCGATGGCCCCGAAGGTCACGCCGCGCAGGAGTACGCCAATCACTTCGGTGAGCCTGGCTACCCAGACATCACCAAGGTCTACATCTCGCAGAAGTACTCGGGCTACACGGAAGAGAACCAAGAGACGTGGCGCATTCTCTACGACCGACAGATGGAGTATCTCGCCGAGAACGCGTCGAACGTGTATCTCTCGGGCGCGCGCTCGATCAAACTCGTGCGTGATTACATCCCGTATCTCGAAGGACCGAAGAGCGTGAATACGTTCCTCGCGCCGCTCACGGGTTGGCAGAGCCGCGCGGTACCAGGCTATCTCCCGGCGAAAGCGTTCTTCGCGTGTCTTGCGCGCCGCGAGTTTCCGACGACCGTCGTGATTCGCCCGAAGCAATCGATCGACTACTTGCCCGAGCCCGACATCTTCCACGACATCTTCGGTCACGTGCCACTGCACGCCGATCCCGTCTTCGCAGACTTCTTGCAGACCTACGGCAAGGCCGCGCTTCTCACGGATGACCCGTATCACACCGAGCGCCTCGCGCGACTCTTCTGGTTCACCGTTGAATTCGGTCTGATCCGCGAAGAAGGTCGCATCAAACTCTACGGTTCGGGCCTGATTTCAAGCCCCGGCGAATCGAAGCACTCGCTCACGAGCAGCGAAGTTGATCGACGACCGTTCGATCTCGATCGCGTGTGCGACACGAGTTTCGAAATCGATCACTATCAACCGATTCTCTACGTCCTCGAGAGTTTCGAACAACTGCGCGACGCGATGAACCGCTACGCGACGAAGTTGATCGACGCCGCGGGGAAGGCGCCGGCACACGCGTAAGCGGCGCGGAGGTCCGAGATAACTTTAGGATAATCCATGATTGCATCGTGGATTGTCCTAACTCTCGATCTATGCTCGAGACATGCCTATCCACGTGATGGTTCCGCGGTCGATTGAATCGGTCGTAGCACGTTCCGCCGCCACGTTTCCCGCCGTCGGCATCGTCGGGCCGCGGCAGAGCGGGAAGTCGTCGCTCGTGCAAAGTCTTTTTCCTCGTCACAAACTCGCGATCCTTGAGTCTCCCGACATCCTTCGCGCTGCGCAGCAGGATCCACGCGCCTTCCTCAACTCCTTCGATGCGGCGGAAGGCGCTGTCCTCGACGAGATTCAGCGGGCTCCCGAACTCATGTCGTACCTGCTCGAGTACATCGACCGCGACCTTCGGTTCGGTCGGCGGATGGGACGCTGGATCCTGACGGGCTCCGAAAGCCTCTTGCTTTCGCAGCGCATCACGCAGTCGCTCGCAGGGCGCATCGCGATGCACGAGGTACTACCGATGAGTTCCCTCGAACTCGCCGCGTTTCCCCGACGCCGCGGCGATCCGCAATCGTCCCTTCTGCGCTCAGTGATCCAAGGTGGATATCCAGCGCTCTTCGCTGAGCGCCCTGATCGAAGAACATGGTTCGATGCCTATGTGACCACGTACATCGAGCGCGATGTGCGCAACATCCTCCGCATCGGCGATCTCGCCGCCTTTCAACGCTTTCTCACCCTTTGCGCGGGGCGGACGGGCCAGTTACTCAATCTCGCGCAACTCGGCGCCGACGCCGCGATCGCCCAAAGTACCGCGCGCGCATGGATGTCGGTTCTCGAAGCAACCTACATCGTGAAGCTCGTACCGGGCTGGTTCGGCAACATCAGCAAACGCTTGGTGAAAGCGCCCAAGCTCCACTTCGTCGATACGGGACTCGCGTGCGCGCTGCTCGGAATCTCCGACGAGATAGTGCTCGACACGCATCCGCTGCGCGGACCATTGGTCGAGTCGTGGTTCGCGGGCGAACTGCTCAAGGCGCAGGCGGCACGAGGACTGCGTTCCCGCATCTTTCACTGGCGCGATCAGAACGCGGCAGAAGCAGATCTCGTCGTCGACGTCGCAGGAAAACTCACCGTCATTGAGGTGAAGAGCGCGATGACAGTGCATCGGGACTGGGCGCGTTCGCTTGAGCGGATGACGAGCGCGCTGCCCGCTGGCACGGCGGTTGAGCGCGTGATCGTGCACGGTGGCGGCGACGACATGCCGCCACTTACGGGAACGACGCTTGTGCCGTGGGCGCAAGCCGGCGAGTTCGCAGCGCGCGTGTTCGCTGAGGGCGCGGGGAATCCGCCGGCGACGAAGCCAGTGACGAAGCCCGTGAAAGCAACGTTGGCTGCGAAGACGCCTTCACCCGCGAAGCCGGTTTCGAACGCGAAGCAAAGCGCCCCACCAAAGAAGGCGGGGCGCGGAGCGAAAGTCACGAGTGCAGCGAAGGGAACAAGATCGACGAAGGCGCCAAAGTCGGCGAAGAAACCGCGGCGCGCGTAGTACGC
>JBJOHQ010000129.1:0-7965 GCA_046047595.1 Planctomycetota bacterium
ACAACTGGCTCCAGAAGGCGCCAGACCAAGTCACGAACCCGAACTTCGGCGGCAACTCGACGCCATGGTTCTTCAACCACGGCTACAACTCTGAGCCGGCCAGCCTCTTCTTCGATGGTCATATCGAACTCGTCGGCTGCACCCGCGCTCAGCAGGCCGAAAACCGCACTGGCGGCAACCTCTGGTCGCGAAACACCCCGTTCGGTGCGAACGGTTACTTCGGCGCTCAGAGCTACGACTTCCTTGTGAAGACGAGCTTCCACGTCCTCACGATCGACGGCATCGAAGGTCGTGATGTACTCGGCGCCGAAGGCTAAAAACCTGCGGCTCCGCCATCACTTTGGAAGTACCGAAGCTTTTTGATTTGTTCCGTGCAACCGCCCACCCACCGGTGGGCGGTTGCTTCGTGCATAGGTTGGTTCGCGCCACGCGATGACCGAGAGAACTCTCCGAGCATTTTCTTCCACGAATTGGTTGGAAACACGACATGCTTTGACTTTCAGCACTTTCTGCGAGGCATGATGTGTCGAGTGCCATGCGCGCCGACGAGCAATGCGTGCTGCAAGCAAGCAAACAAGCAAGCAAGTCCTTTATCAAAGGAGTCGTTATGTCCAAGCAAGCGAGAGTTCCTCAACGAAGCGGCGGCTTCACCATCGTCGAACTTCTGGTTGTTGTTTCGATCATCGCGCTCTTGATCGCGCTGCTGTTGCCCGCGGTCCAAAAGGGCCGTGACAAGGCGTTGGTGTCGCAGTCGCTCGCAAATTTGAAAAACCTCGCGACTGCGAACGAGCTCTACGCGGGTGATTGGAACGATCGACAGTTCACCGCGTGTCCAGATGATGCCGGTCTCGTCAACGGGAACTGCACGCAGTATCTCGCGACGATCGCATGTCCGCCGCAGCAACTCCTCGGTTGGGATGGAAATGCGATGTGGGGCTACTTCCTCGGCGCGAGCGGGAAGTGCGCGCAATTCGGCTGGCCAGAGGCTTGTTACAACTGGATCATCTACATCCCAATGCAGTTTGGCACGGGGTCCAATCCGGGCGGCGGCAACAACTTCGGATCGTTCCGCATGCCTGGCATCAAGTCGTTCCATGATTACGTCAACGGGCGCTTCTACGACCCGACGCTGTACGCGCCGAAAGATGTCGTACCGCTCGCGAACGTTTCGAAGTACTTCACGAGTCCCGCAGAGTTTTCCTACGACGGCTCGAACTACGAAGACAGTTCGTACTGCTGGTCACCAGCTGCCATGTATGACCCGCGCGTTTTCGCGTCGAGTGCCACCCCGCCCGGCTATACGAATCCGAACACGCTTCCTGCGGCGTTCCGCAGTCCGCCTGTCTCGCGCTGCCGCTATCCGTCGCTCAAGACGCGCATGATCGAACACAACTGGCTGCAGAAGCGCCCAACGCAAGTCACGAATCCGAACTTCGGCGGCAACAAGACACCTTGGTTCTTCAACCATGGCTACAACTCGGAGCCCGTCAGCCTCTTCTTCGACGGACACGTCGAACTCGTTGGCTGTCTTCGCGCGCAACAAGCGGAGCAACGTGTCGGAAGCAATCTCTGGTCACGCAACACGCCCCTCGGTGTGAACGGCTACTACGGCGGACAGAGTTTCGACTTTCTCGTGAAGACGAGTTTCCACATCCTCACGATCGACGGCATCGAAGGCCGCGACGTACTCGGTGCAGAAGGATGACGGACGCGAACGTCTGAGTTGCTGTGTTTTCTGAAGTCAAGGTGCGCATAGCGCTCAAGGCGTTCAAGGCGCTGAAGGCGCTCACGGCGCTGAAGGCGTTCAAGATGTTCCAGCCGCGTCTTGACGCGTGCGCGCACATGTTGACTTGAGCTTGCACAGCGTCGCGAGAGGGAAGCGAACACCCCAATCACGGCGCATGACTCGCGGATCCGCAAAGATCCGCGGGTTTTTGTGTGTTAAGCACGGCACCATGCCCGATCGAGACATTGAGATCGCGTGTGTTTCGCGTTCAGGAAATGTTGTTTACAGGTGAAGTGGATCAGCCATCGAGACTTCAAGGTCCGGAGGACGTGCCATGGAACGAGTGCATGCGACGACGGATGTCAGCGACTTCGCACAAGCGCGGTACCCCAAGCAACGCCAAAGAGTCGACACACGATCGGCGCGCGATGAGCAACCCGCACCGCGGAAATGCACGCGGGTCGACACCCTAGCAAAAGCACGAGTAAGCACACGAGCAGACACCCGAACAAACCCACTCGCCCGCGGCTTCACCATCGTTGAACTCCTCGTCGTCGTCTCGATCATCGCGCTCTTGGTTGCGCTGCTTCTGCCCACGATCTCTCGCGCACGCGACAAGGCACTTACCACCCAATCGCTCGCAAACTTGCGCGGACTCGCGGCCGCGAATGAGTCGTACGCGACCGATTGGCAAGGTCGTCAATACACCGCAACCCCCGACGACGTCGGACTCGCGAACGGTGATTGCTCGCAGTACCTCGCGCAGATCGCTTGCCCGCCGCAGCAACTCATCGGTTGGGACACCTTCGGCCTCTGGGGTTACTTCATTGGTTCAAGCGGCAAATGCGCGCAATACGACTGGCCGGAGGCTTGTTACAACTGGGTCGTCTATCTGCCGATGCAGTTTGGAACCACCGCGAACCCTGGCGGCGGCAACAGCTTCGGGAGTTTCCGCATTCCCGGCATCCAGAGTTTCTGCGAGTACGTGAACGGACGCTTCTACGACCCCTCGCTCTACGCACCGAAGGACGTTGTTCCGTTGGCGAACGTCTCGAAGTACTTCTCGAGCGCCGCGCAATTCAGTTTCGACGGCGTCCATTACGAAGACAGTTCGTACTGTTGGTCGCCCGCGGCGATGTACCACCCACAGGTGTTCGGTCGAAGCTCGTCGAATGCCAACATGAACGGAAACTCGAATGCCAACACGAGTGACTTCCGCCATCCCAACACGCTGCCCGCAGGATTCCGCAGCCCGCCAGTGTCGCGCTGCCGCTACCCGTCGCTCAAGACGCGCATGATCGAACACAGCTGGCTCCAGAATCGCCCCGCGCAACTCGTGAATCACAACTTCGCGGGGAACAAGACCCCGTGGTTCTTCAACCATGGCTACAACTCCGCGCCCGCGAGCCTCTTCTTCGATGGGCACGTCGAACTCGTCGGTTGCCAACGCGCCATGCAGGCGGAGGAACGCGCGGGTCGCCTTTGGTCGCGCGGCACACCGCTCGGCGCGAACGGTTACTACGGCGGACAGAGTTATGACTTCCTCGTCAAAACCAGTTTCCACATCTTGACGATCGACGGGATCGAAGGGCGTGACGTGCTCGGTGCAGAGGGGTGATGCGGGGTGATATCACGCGCGGCGACCACCGCGGAGCGTGACCGTCGCACGCCGCGGGCTCGACAGATCGCCACGCTTTGACGGGCGCACATCCTTCTCTCGTGCTGATCTCGTGCTTCTCTCGTGCTTGTTTCGCGCTCATTTCGCGCGATACTGCGCGGGTGCCTCTTCCGATGCCCGGTTCGACAGGTGCTAGCGGCGCGTTCACCGCGCTCGGCGCTGTCGTTGGGCCATTGATGATGCTCTTGATCGCGCTGCAGAAGCCCGGTCCAGTACGCACGCTCCTCAAAGCCGAAGCGGATTCGCCGGAGCGTGCACGCAAGATGGCGACGCTCGGGTTGAGCGAGCCGCCGCTGTTGCCATTGATTCGCGCGGGAGTCGTGGTGCGAGAAGCCGACGGCCGCATTTGGGTTGATCGCGCGAAAGCGCGACGGCGACAGTGGCGCATCGGCGCGATCATCGGCGGCGCGATCGTCATCGTTTCAGGGATCGTTGCGCTCATTCTCACGCACTAACTGCCGCGCGCCACTGCTCCGTCGCGTTACCTTGCGCACATGCAACAGCACGCGCTTTCATCAATCTCGTTGAGTTCCGTCATTCTCGCGATTGCCTCGATCGCACCGTCCGCGCACGCCAACGTCCGCCCTGTCGATGCTGCGCTGAACTTCATCGAAGATGACACCGAGAAACCCGTCGCCATGCGCGCCGATCTCAAGGTGTCGACCGTCACGCTCTACCGCGGCCGCGCGGCCGTCACGCGCGCGGGCAAAGTCGGGCTCCGCGCAGGGATCTACGAGTTGCGCGTTGGTCCGCTTCCAGAAACCGCGGACCTCGACAGCGTGCAAGCGAAGATTGGCGAGGGTGCGAAACTCATCGAGGTGAAGACGGAAACCGTCGCGCTGCCCGCGCCGTCGAGCGACAACCCGCGCGTGAAAGAAGCACTCGCGAAGTGGGAGGAAGCGAAGGCGCTTGTGCAGGATCTCGCGCGGCAACTCGCAAACAACGGCGCCACACTCAAGACGATCGACAGCATCGCGGCGAAGGTTTCGTCGGATGCGTCGCAGACACTCGGCGCCGCACTCGACCCGGTGAAGCTCGAAGCGCAACTCACGTTCATCGCGAAAGAGCGCGATCGCCTCACCGCGCGCGAACTCGAACTTTCGAAAGCAAAGCGTGATGCGGAAGGCCTCGCCGCGATGCGCGAACGCGAACTCAACGCCGCGGGCGGTGCGCCGCCGAGCGAGCGATTCGCGCTTGTCACGATCGTCGTACCGCGCGACGCCGACGTCGAAACCAACGTGACCTATCTCGTCGCAAACGCGACATGGCAGCCGTCCTACACCATTCGCGGAAACCCCGAAGCGGGTGCACTCACGCTTGAGTTCGATGCGAACGTGCGTCAAGCAACGGGCGAGGACTGGAACGACGTCGCGCTCGTCCTTTCGACTGCGCAACCAACACGCGCGGCAAATCCCTCGGCCGTTTCGCCGAGTTACATTGAGTTGTACGAGCCTGCACCACCGGAAACACTCGGTTTCAAATCAAAGGCGATGTACGACATGCCCGCGGTTGGGTCAGCGGCGCCGACCCCGATGATGGACGCGGCGCCCGGCGCACCAGGCGGTGGCGGCGGCGAAGGCGGCGCAGCGGATCGTGCCGCGCGCCGTTACAGAGGCCTCGCGGCCGATGCGTCGGTGGGCGGGACTGGCCCAGCGGTTGAGTATCGCATCCCACGCACGTTCACTGCTGCGAGCAATGCCGATGTTGAACGTCGCACGCGCGTCGCGAACCTCGACGCGAAACCGACATTCACGCTTGTTGCGCAACCACTCGTCGAGCAAGACGTCTATCTCCGCGCGCGTTTCCGCAACGAGAGCGCGTACATCTTCTTGCCGGGCGAAGCTCGCATGTATCTCGGCGCAGACTCGATTGGCCGCGCAAATCTCAGCGAGGTTCCCGTGGGTGGCGAGGTCGAACTCTGGTTCGGGAAAGAACCACGCGTGACCGCGCGCCGCGAGATGACGACGAAGAAGGAAGGCGAGTCGGGCGTCTTCGCGAAGTCGAAGGGGATCGATCGCTCGTATCGCATCGTGCTTGAGAACACGCTCACGCGACCGGTGGATGTCGAAGTGTGGGATCGCGTGCCGGTGTCGCGCAACGAGGCTGCGAAGGTTGAGTTGAAGGATGTCACGCCGGCGCTTGCGACCGACGAGAAGTACACGAAGGACTCGAAGCCTCAAGGCCTCTTGAAGTGGACGCTCGCGTTGCCCGCGCGCACGAGTGATGCCGATGCGAAGCCCGTCACGATCTCGTGGAAGTCGCGCGTGTCGTGGCCAGAAGGCAAGTTGATCTCGGGCGATGTGGACTGAGCGACCGCTCGCACGCGGCGCCGTGTCGATACTCTCGTCAACGACCACGCGCGCCGTTTCGTCGGTTCCAATCGTCTTGCGATATCGCGAACAGAACGAAACAGAACCGGCCGCAGCAATGCGGTCGGTTCTTGTTTGACGGCCTACTTCGCTGTTCGGTCAACCGCATCAGCCCCAACTCGAGAGCAGGATGGCAAGATCGTTCGCATCGGTCGTGCCATCACCGTTGACATCGCCGCCGGGCAATCCCCAGTTCGAGAGCAACTCAGCCAGATCGACGCCATTCACGACACCATCGCCGTTCAGGTCGCCGGTTCCACCGGCGCAAGTGGTGCAGTTCGCCTTCGTCTCTGAGACGCAAAGGCTATCCCACTGGAAGTCGCAGCAGTACGGGTCGATCACGCAGACGTTTCGGCAGCATTCCGCATTGGCGCAACCAGGGCTAGCGTGGACGACACAGCAACTCGCAGAATTTGGCGAGCCACACGACGTCGTCACCACGAAATGGCCTTCAAACGTGAGAGATACTGCTTGGCGAAGACAGTTGCAGTTCGCAACGCAAGAGGGTCCGCAGGTACCACAGTTTCTGCAGCCGAGATCCCCGTTCTGAAGATTGAGCGTGAGGACATATTCACCCGGAACAAGTACATACTGGCCGTCAGTCGACTCACCTGTGGTCAGCGCAGCGGAGAAACTCACAGGACCAGTAAGCGCGATGGTCGCGCGGTCTGGAACTGGGCAGCCCTCGATGGAAGGCCCGCTCGATGCCGTAAACGCGAAAGTTGTCTCCTCAGCCACACTGAATCGCAGCTCCGATGTTGAGTCCTTTCGAGTGTCGCTACTCGCGAGCGTTGGGTTCGAAATGTATGCCGCGAGGCTGCCCGCCGCGAGTGATGCAAAGCTGGCCTGACAGGCGCCCGATCGAACGACCGACGACGTGAGCACGGAGCAAGTGCTGTTTGGACCAAATGTAGTGGTCATCGTCTCCCGCTCTTCATAACTCTGCACGCTGACCTCGGTCAGTGGATTGGCTGCGCCCTTGAAGACGGTGACAGGGGCGGTCACCAACGGCTCGCATGCGTTGCCGACGATGCACTCGTAGACGGTCGAGGCAGGATCTGCGGCCTGCATCGTGACCGTGTAGGTGGGTCCCGTCGCGCCAACGATGGGAATGGTGTTGCGGAGCCATTGGTAGTAAGCACCTGGATTGTTGAACTCACTCGCCCGGAGAACGACCGATGATCCGATGCAGACCGTGCGAGACGATGGCACCGACGTCACGTAGGGAGCTCCGGACGATGCGTGGGATATGCCAGAAGCCGAATAGAGCGTGCTACCCACGACACTACCCGCCGAGTTTCGGCCAACAACCTTCCAACGACCAACGAACGCCGGAGTCCGCCCAACAATCAACGGGGTTGTCGGGTAACTGCCGACGTCAGCGGTCCGAGTCGTGTACCAACTGGCAATCCCACACACGGTGCAATTGAGTTGCTCCTCGATCGAGACGGCATAGGTCGCCGCCCCGGTGATCGCGGTGAACGAGAGCCGTGTGCCGCCGCAGCCGAAGTTCGTGACCGTCACCGCCTGCGCGTTGGCTGGGCGAGCGAGCAAAGCTGCGGTGAGAATCGACAGAAGGATAAAGACGCGATTGGTGGTGTATCGAAAGACGTTCATGCTCTGATCCTCGTCGTGTGGAGAGTCCTCGGGCCGATCGGGCCCCGAACCCACGATCTGTGGTGCCGCCATCGCGGCCAGCCGTGGGTTCCAAAGCCTCAACAGGATTCGGAGGATCAACCTGAGGAAAAAACTTCGCGATTCAAGATTTCACATCGCCAACAACCTCAGCCGCAAATTGTCGTCCACAATGGTCACGGTCCAAATGCACACGACCTAAAACAGACACGGCCCCCGAATTCGGGGGCCGTGTTTTTGGGCCGTGTTTTTGTGTTGTTTGAGCCGTGGTTTGAAGCCGCGTCTTTGCGGAAGCATGGCGTTTGGCCATGCCGTCCATCTTCAATCAGCCGCCTCTCAGTTTGGGCACGGACCCCACTTTGTGAGCAGCGCAGAAAGATCGGCCGCGCTCACAAACCCGTCGTGGCTGAGATCGCCTTGTCCATCGGAAGGCGATGTACCCCAAACGCTCAGGAGGATGCCGAGGTCAGCAGCATCAACCTGTCCGTTGCCAGACAAATCGGCTTCACAATCGCAGACCGTCGCCGAACCCTCGATGAGGTACGGACCGACGACGT
>JBJOHQ010000130.1:0-5878 GCA_046047595.1 Planctomycetota bacterium
AGCCGTTCCTCCAGTGAATCGGAGGCCCGTCAGTGCAACTTCATGTGCGGAGCCGCGAAGGATCGCGCACCTTCGCGCATTCTGACCATCGATGACGACGTTGACCCCAGTATCAGCGCGCACCGTAATCGACTTCTGGTTCACCTCGAACACCGCCGCGCCGGTACCGAAGTAGGTTCCGGATCCAACCGTGATGACCGCTCTTCCGTGGCAGGGGACCGCATCGATCGCCTCCTGGATCGACTGAAAGTTCGCGGGACCGGTGTCGTCGACCGTGTACTGGAGCGTGGAAGCGGGAGGGCAGGCGTCCGCCGCGCCGTCGAGATTGCAATCGGTCGCCGGTACGAGTGCGACCGCCAATCCTCCCGCGCCGTAGGCGAACTCCCTCACTGGGAAGTGGACCGTGCCCATGCAGGCGGGGAAACTCGACAGCTGTGAAGTACCCCATCCGGCGATCGAACCATCCGAGCGCAGCGCGACTCCGCCGCCTACACGCGCTGCGACACGAACGAACGGGCGGCTAGGATCGGGAGATGGCCCTGAAGCCGGCCCGTCGCCCCAGCACACGACGACGCCGTCTGAGCGGAGCGCGACCGCATACGAGGTGTAGGACGATCTTCCGACCGAAAGCTGGGTGACGGGGAACGCGGGATCGCGCGCGGCGAACGGCACCTGGTGAAGCGAGTCCTGCATGGGACCGAAGACGGTGACCGTTCCATCCGTCAGGATGCAGCAGCCGTGCAGCACGCCTGACGCGATCTTCGCGACATGACCCTGGATCGAGGCGGGAACATCGCTCGTCTCGAGCGAGCCCCAAGCGATCAGTGTGAGGTCCTGGCGGAGCGCGAGCATGTGCCCCCACTCCTGCCCTCCTCCCGCGCTGATCGCGATCACCGGATTCTCCGGGTCGCTCGCTTGACGGGGAATGACGGTCTGGCCACTGACGAGATTGTTCCCCCAGCAGAAGACCTCTCCCTCATCCGAGAGAGCGGCGCTGATCCCGAATCCGCCGTCGCCGCCGCTTGCGCTCACATCGACTGCGCGAGTCGAGCCATCGGTGAGTGGCACTGGAACCAGGCACTGTCCATACAAGTTGTAGCCGAAGCACTCGACACGTCCATCGCTCCTCAAGACGATCGCGTGGCGTCCGCCGGCTTCAACCTTCGCCGCGAGATTCGAAGGTCCAACGATGTCGCTCGAAGGGAGATTTCCCGATGAACCGACCCTCAGTACTGCGGACTGCCCAAAAGACGCGGAACCGATGGCAATGGCAGTCAGCAACGCCGCGTGTCGAGCGGTGGGAATGGAGCGCATGGAAGTCCTGCTTTCATTTGTCGCCAACAGGCGCCTGAACGAACGGAAGTGACGGAGCCGACCGAGTGTAGATCAAGCCGAGGCAGATGCGAACGACTCGTCGATGCGCTGCGCTTCCATGAGAGTTATATGCGGGGTCTCTCGTGAGCTCGGTGACGGCCGGACGCGAACAGGCATCCGCGCCAAGCGATCTCGGCCGCGCAGATGTCGACGGAAAGCGAAGTGATCTGCGTGCGGCGGGCCGCGCACGGGGCACTCAGTCCCCGAAGTACTTCGTGTACAGCTTGTCCGACGCGCCAGACTCCGCGAGTTCTGTCAGCACGACATTCAACGGGTGCCGAAGCGTACTTCCGCTCGGGACGCCAATGCCGTAGCGCCGTTTTTCAAAGAGCGGCCCAACTTCGTCGATCGGAAGTTTCGGATGACTGTGGTCGTATGCCTCAAGCGCGAGGCCGTCGCCAACGACCGCAGCCACTGAGCCCCCGACGAGCGCGTTGACAGCCTCTTCGAGCGTCTGGAACGGGTCGGCGGCGATTCCGCTCTCGCGGCAGTATTGCTCGCCGACGGACTTGGCGACGACGCCGACCGTCTTCCCCTCAAGATCCGCGACGGAATTGATTGATCCGCGCAGCGCTTGCTTCGTCATCACCGAGGTTACTGTTGATGTGATGTAGGCAACCGTGCTGACACCAATCACCAACCAAGCTGCGGCGATCACTTTCGTGTGCCACGTTGAAATCGATGTGACTTTGGTCTTGCCGCTCATCGTGATCGACACGATGCGATACAGGCTTTCCGCGAACGCATCGAGTGGCTTCTGCGGAAAGTCCTTATCGAGACGGCGCCAAAGCGCGGCGAATGGAATCGCGAGTGCGACGACGATGAGGGCGCCCCAACCGATGATGCGCGCATGTCCGTCGTCGAGGAGATCGCGCCAAAGAGCAAAGAGTTTGCTTTCGCGTTTGGTACTGACCATCACGCGCAGACCGCCGTCAGCGATCGGATTCGTGAACTCCATCCGACGCTCTCGCTCACTCGTGATGAACATGTCGGTGATGGCCGCATCCACTTTCCCCGCGATGACCGCGTCGAGTAACTCGCTAAAGGTCGCGAACTCCTGAACCACCGACTTCAGTTCGAGGCGTCGTTCGGATTCGGACCAGAGTTCCCACGCGTATCCCGAGTAGTCGCCCTTTGCATCCTTCGTGACGAACGGTGGACTGATGAATACGCCTACGCGCAACGGCCCTGTGGTGGGTTGCGATACCTGCGCCGTCGGCGAAACGTCACCGCCACTCGGTGGAGTCGATGCGTTTGCGCGCGCAGGGAGTGCGAGCAGTGCAAGGGCCGCCGCGGCCGCGAGAAACGCGGTGAATTTCGACGGATGCCCGCGCCGAAGTTGACGAGAGAGGGCGTTCAACATGCGATCACTCCGCGCGCTTCATCGAAATCTCGATGATCTGTGGCTTTGGTTCTGCGTCGGGGTTCTTCGGATCTTTGACGGGGCGTGACTCAATGCGAAGCGTGAGTGCTTCCGCGCCATCCGTCGAGGTGCTGCGTGTGTAGGTGACGCTTGCGAGGTCACCGGCGTGCGACTTCGAACCTTGGCCGAACTCGCCGTCTGCGATCGGAACAAACGTCGCCGAGTTGCCTTCGACCTTCGCAAGTTTCAAGAACATTGGTTCCTTGCGGCGTTCGTCGGTTTCGAATCGACCGTGGAGATGCACTTGGCGAAGGACAACGCCGTCCTTCATCGCGACAATCTGCGTGAACTCGAAGAACGCTGGGTTTCCGTCGGGTCGTGTCTGTCGGAAACTTCCGAGCATGGCTTTGCCGCGCACGGGCATCCACATCTCTTCACTCACCATGCCGTTCGGGAGTGTTGTGACCCAATGGCCTTCGAGGAACGCGAGCGGCGCAAGTGCCGCATCGGGCGTGGCTGGCTCGCGCTTCGCAGGAGCTTTCGGTGCCGCTTCGGTCTGTGTGTTCGACGGAGCGGGAGCTGTTGCAGTTGTCGAAGCGCGCGGCACGATTTCAGTGCGAGATGCTGCGTCAACGCGTGGAGAGAGAAGGAGCGAAGAGGCGAGTGAGCATCCGACGAGCGTGAGCATCAAGCGCGTCGGACGCGTGAAACATGGGATATTCAGCAACATTCGCGCAGCGTAGCAAGTGCGGAAGCGCGCGTTGTTCGGCGAAACTCGGCGGGCTTCGTTCGCGCTTTCTTGATCGAGCATTTGCCTCACGCCGCGCGCGTTTCGGTCTCAGTCGGTGAGGGAAAATCCGACGATCAGAATCGCGATCGTCGAGATCCAGGCAACGATCGGTAGCACGATGCAGAGTACACCGCGTCTCACCGCGCGCGCATGCGATGCGACGGTGAGCAGTGGCGTCGAACCGCAGGAGGGGCATGCGGATGAGGCGCTATGCGCGGCGGCGTGCGCATTTGCGGCGGCGAGCGCGGCGCGGGTGAGGGGCGCACGACATTGCGCGCAGACTGGTTGGCGCGGGTTGTGTCGGCCACGGAGAAGAAGGGCGACACCGTATCCGACGAATGCAGGGCCGATCGCCAACAGCAACATATTGAACACCGTGCTCACGATGAGTACGAGGCCGAGACTGTTCATCGAACGTCCTCCTGCGCGGAGGACTCGGAAGGCGTCTGCTCCGTCGATGTACTGTCTGACGGCTCTGATGGCTCCGATGGCTCCGATACGTCGGAGGGCGTTTCTTCGCTCGGAGTGGAGTCAACCGCCGGCGCGACGACATTGTTGTTTGGTGTCCGCAACATGACGCCCTGGCGGCCAGCAGCGAAAAGAAACACAGAAATCGAGGCCACTGGGAGCAGTAAGCAGAGTGTGACCACAATCGCGCCCGCGATGATTCCAGCGCGCATGAGTGGCGTTCGCTCGCGCCTGAAGTAGACGAGCGCGTTCGGCTCGTTGAGATCGCAGCCGCATTCCGCGCAGCGCGCAGCGAGCATCTCTGGAGTATCGCCCGATGTGTGCCCGCAGGCAGCGCAACACGGCGGTTGCGGAGTCAGTCGACCCCACCAACAAAGGTAGAGCGGAATCCAGCCCGCAAGGCCAATGAGCACGATGAAGGGAAAGGCGATCAAAAGCACAGTAGCAGTATATTGGATGGCCGCTTCGACACGCGCGATGGCGCGTTTGAGGGGAGATTCTCGCGGCGGTTTCTCGCGCGTCGCGCTGCGCGTTGCGCGCGCATGCATACGCGCAGTCGGAAACCTGCCAACGCGCGCCGCTTCCGTTACGCTTTCCCGCCATGAATCGAGGATGTCGAGTTTGAATGCGCGGCTGAGCATTTTCCGACGGCGATGCTGGTTCCGATGGAGCGCATTGCTGTGCGTGACACTGTGTTCGATCCTCGTTTCGTCGGTCGCAGACGCGCAAACGACGCTTGATGACATTCGCGCGCGCGGCGTCCTTCGCTACGCGATCGACCCCTCCGGTGGTGCGCCGTTTGCGATGCCGACGGCGGACAACCCTGATGTACTCACGGGCTTTGAAGTGGAGTTGATGGCGCTCGTCGGAGCGAAACTGGGCGTGCGCGTGGAGCCGGTCACGGGCGACTGGCTCGCGCTTGTTGATCTGATGAAGTCAGGGCGTGCGGATCTTGCGATCAACGGCTTTGAGGTGACCGAGGAGCGCGCCGCCGAAGTCGATTTCAGTGCGCCGTACTACGTGTACGACCAACAGCCGACGATTCGCGCGAGCGACCGCGCGCGATTTCCGAACTTCGCGGCCACGCGTGGTGATGAGGCTCAGACGCGCGCGTTCGTCCCTGTTGCGACGCTCAACGGCGCAGCAAGCGTCGATGTATTGCTCGAGCTCGGTTGGCCGCGCGAGGCGATTCGCGAATACGACGATGGCCTCGCGCCGTATGCCGAGTTGAAAGCGAAGCGTGTTGATCTCGTTGTACAAGATTCGATCGTTGCCGAGTACTACGCCGGCGGCGACGCTGAACTCATCAACTTGGCGCCGCTTGGAAAGACGGGGCAATACGCGGCACTCTTTCGCCTTGAAGATGACAATCTTCGTGCCGCTTTCAACGATGCGCTGTTGACGCTCAAAGAATCAGGCGAACTCGCAAGCCTCTATCGCAGATGGAAAATTTGGACACCAGATCAGGAATCGATCGGCATCGTCGAGCGCAGCGAAAACGCGCCGACGAATGACATCAACGTACATGCCGACGGCGACTCTGCCGCGCGCTCATTCTCGTGGCCCGCGGTTTTCTGGGCACTCGCGAAGGCGTGCGTCAACACGATCATGCTGACAGCATTTGCGATGCCGCTTGCGGTGATGCTGGGCGTTTTGCTCGCCATTGCGATGCGTTCGCCATTCCGCCGCATCGCTTGGCCTGCACGCGCATACGTGGTCGTTGTGCGCGGAACTCCGCTCTTGGTGCAGTTGTATCTCGTGTACTACTCGCTCCCCGCGCTCGGGCTTTGGCTCGCAGGTCAGGTACCAAGTCTCTCTGCGATTCTCGATGTGCAAGCCGCACTCACATGGCCTGCGTTCTTGGTGGCGATCATCGTTCTCGC
>JBJOHQ010000131.1:0-3349 GCA_046047595.1 Planctomycetota bacterium
CATCCGATGCGTGAGTGGATCTCGTTCGCGGCGCTCGCGATCACCGATCCAAACCTCGCGCTCCCGAAGGATTTCGGCGCGGATCTCCTCCCCGCAGAACGCGAACGCATCGAGAAGGCCCATACGGCGTTTGCCGCGATCGGTCGCGCACTCGCGGAGAGTGGCGCTGGTGCGGATCTCATCGATGCGTCGGCGATGGAATCGCTCGTCGCGGCGCTGACGGGTGGCCCGAAGTTGGAGATCCCGAAGGTCGAGTTCTGCACGAAGGTCGAGAGTTTCGGCCAATACGCGCCACTCGGAAATAGCCGCTTCCTCGCGCGCTCGAACGCTCGATTCATCCTCTACACGGAGCTCGCAGGCTTCACGAGCGCCCTCGAAGACGGAGAATTCGTCACGCGACTCGCCACGCGCGTTTCGATCGAGTCGGAACGCGACGGTATTGAAGTCTGGGCGCGCACGCCTGCGTGGACGGCGGTGGTTGACCGGAGCCCGACGCGGCGCGACGACTTCTTCGTCGGTGAGATCGTTCCTGTGAGCGAGTATCTCTCGGTTGGTGGCTATCGCCTCAAGATTGAAGTGCGCGACGAGGCAAGCGGGAAGATCGCAACGGCGTATCACCCGCTGCAGGTCGTGGCCGATCCGTCGATGGCGGTCGTGGGCGACTGAGGCCTATGCCGGAGGCGGTGAGGCCCGTGCCTTAGGCGACGCTGCCCGCGTCTCAGGCGGCGCGTTCACCCGCGCGAACCCGTCCCTCTGCCCGTCAACCATCGCGCGCGTCGCGGTATCCTTGCCGCGTGCGCCTGATTCACCGAACCAACGGAACCGAACTTTCGAGCCCCGAGCGCGACTTCCTTGCGATCGAAGGCTTGCCAGTCGCCGAATTGCAACGCCTGCTCGATCATGCGGAGCGGCTTCTTCCTTCCGCGGTTGGCGATGCTCCCGCCGATGAGCGGCTCCGCGGGCGTATCGTCGCGAACCTCTTCTTCGAGGATTCAACGCGCACGCGCGTGAGTTTCGAGATTGCAGCGCGGCGGCTCGGTGCGGACGTCGTCAATCTGACGGCGAGCGGATCGAGTGCGTCGAAAGGCGAGACCCTCGTGGACACCGCACTCAATATTGAGGCGATGGGCGTCGACTCCATCGTCGTGCGGACGTCGATTTCGGGCGGTGCTCGCTTGGTTGCCAATGCGGTCCGCTGCCCGGTCATCAACGCCGGGGATGGTCGCCATGAGCACCCAACGCAGGCGCTTCTCGACGTGTTGACACTTCGCCTCCGTCTTGGCGACCTTAGCGGGAAGCGCGTTGCAATCGTGGGTGACATCGCGAATTCCCGTGTGGCGCGTTCCACGACGCATGCGCTGGTGGCGCTCGGGGCACACGCGGTCGTTGTGGGGCCGCCAGCGCTCGTTCCCCAAGGCTTCGAACTGCTTGCCAAAGGCCCAGGAAAGATCATGATTCATCACGACATTGACGAGATCATTCGCGAAATTGACGCGATCATGATGCTTCGCGTGCAGATGGAACGGGCAGCGGGATCGGGGATCGCCCCCGACTATCGCTCGACCTTTGGATTGACGGCGGCGCGGCGGAAAGCGCTTCGGGAGGGTGTTCCCATCCTGCACCCGGGTCCGGTCAATCGCGGTGTCGAGATCGACGACGAAGTGGCCGACGATCTGAGGGATAGCGTCATTCTGGCGCAGGTCTCTTGTGGGGTCGCGGCGCGCATGGCGGTACTCCTCCGCGCGGTCGATCGTTGAATCTCGTTTTGGGATTCCTCAAATTCTGGGTTGCACCGTGCCGATAAGGCCACTCGCCCAGAGTCCCTCCCGGTGGATGGTCCTGGGCGACATGACGGCAAACGCCGGAGCCTAGACCGTGCATTCCACACAGCCTGTTCATTCAGACGCTTCAATCCCGCAGGCCCAGCAAGCCTCTCGCCGTACCGCCAAGACTGGCTCGGTCCGCACGCGAATGCGCGGAATTGCCCGAGCAATCGGTGGTTTCGCCGCGCTGTTGGCGCTCGCGGGTTGCGAGGTCGACTCGTACTTCGATCCGAGCCGCACTGGCTACTTCGAGACGACTCCGACCACCATGCCAATCTTGTCGCGGCTCGACGTGATCGATGACGCGGGCATGACAGCTCGGAAGACCACGCCGCCGACGGCGGAAGACCTCGTGCCGGGCGAATTGAAGTATCGCCTCGCGCCGGGCGACGCCGTTCGCATCGAAATCTTCGAGCTCGTTTCGCCGGGCCAAACGGAAGTGCTCGAGCGCATCATTGACCAGACCGGCAACATTCCGATCAAGCAACTCGGCGACGTGGTGGCCGCAGGTCTGACCGTCGAAGAGTTCCAGCGGGAAATCGAAGCGAAGGCATCGCGCATCATTCAGAACCCGCTCGTGTCGGTCTCGCTTGAACGCGGACAGGGCTTCCAATTCACGATCTACGGTGCGGTTCAGTCGACGGGCGTCTTCGCGCTGACTCGTCCAGACTTCCGGTTGACGGAAGCGATTGCGCTCGCGGGCGGAACACTGTCGACCACGCAGCGCGTGACGATTGTGCGCGCCGCGCCGCTCGATGACACGCTCAACCCGATCTACCCAGAGCCGCAAGCTGGGAAGTCGACGACGGGACAGGGGCCGTCCACTGAAAATGGAAACGGCGGAACAAAGCCGCAACCGGTCGACATCGACGATCTGATCAATCAGCTCGAAGGCGGTTCGAAAGCAGGCGGCGCTGCAAGCGGCGGTGCGGCTTCGTCCGCGGGCTCGACTCCTGCGACCACGGCCCCAGCGCAAGAACCAGCCCCGACTGCAGCCCCGACTGCAGCCCCGACTGCAACCCCGAGCGCTGCGCCAACGTCTTCGCCGGGCTCCATCGGTGACACGCCCCGCACGCTCGGCCAAGACGATGGACCTGCGGTCGACGTCGATGACCTCGCCACGCCAACGGTTGGTGACGCGACCAAGGTCGACGTTCCGACGCAGCAAGCGCCCTCAACTGGTTGGACGTTTGACTCTGCGACTGGCCGATGGGTTCGCGGTGGATCGGTAGCGCCTGGCCGCGGCGAGCGCCCGGGACGCAAAGTTGCCGCGCCCGACAGCTCGATGTACGCGACGCGCATCGTCGAGATCGAATACCAACAACTCGTCAAGGGCGATCCAAACCTCAATGTCGTGGTGCGCCCCGGCGACCAGATCTACGTCGAGCCCCCGCAAACCGGTCTTCTCTACATCGACGGTGAAATCAACCGTATCGGTGTGTATGAGTTGGAGAATACGAACGGCCGTCTCACGCTGAGTCGCTTCGTGTCCGCGGCGGGCGGCCTCGCACCAACCGCGATTCCTG
>JBJOHQ010000132.1:0-2791 GCA_046047595.1 Planctomycetota bacterium
CCCCAGATCCCGCCGCCCTTCAGATGGAGTTCGAAAACACCGTCCGAGAAAAGGTAGAGCCGATCGCCAGGCTCGATCGTGACTCGTTCTGTGGGTGCGTCGTACTCCTCGACAATTCCAATCATGAAGGTCGTTGATTCGAGGCGCCGCAGCGTCCCCCCGCGCAGGAGAAATGACGGCGGATGCCCGCCACCCGACCACGAGAGTTCACGCGTGCGCTTGTTGTAGATGCCGTACCAAATGGTGAAGTACATGCCATCGTGGCGCACCATCGGGAACGCTGCGTTAAGTGCTTGCAGCGTTCGTGTTGGATCAAGCACTTGCTCGCGTTCGAGCGAACCGCTCTTGATGAGATTCATCGCAGAAACGCCCATCAACGCGGGTCCAACGCCGTGACCACTCACGTCGATGACGTACATCGCGAGATGATCTTCATCAACCCAGTGGTAGCCGAAGACATCACCACCGAGCGCTTCGCACGGAACAAATCGCCAGTCCGCATGCACGGCGCCTTCCATCGGAGGATCAAGCAGCGAACGCACATACGTCGCAGCGCGATTGATCTCCGCCTTCATGTGGGCTTCGCTCGCCTCAAGCGCGCTGAACGCGGCGTTCCGCTCGAGTTGCATGCGAAAGCCGCGTGAGTGATGGCGAATGCGTGCAACGAGCTCGACCGGATGCGGCAACTTCACGAGATAGTCGCTCGCGCCGCGCGCGAATGCTTCGGCCTTCACCGCCGGATCTTCTTTGCCCGTGAGCATGATGACGGGCACTTCGCGCGTCGCATCGTGCCCGCGATATTGGACAACGAGATCAAGCCCATTCATCCCAGGCATCTCGATGTCTTGCAGAATCACCGTCGGACGAAACTCCTCCGCAATCGCGATCGCCTTCGCAGGATCATTGACCGCGCGATACTCGCAATCACCTTGCGTTGCAATCATGCGACGAACAGCTTCACCGACGATCGCTTGATCATCGACGAGAAGCACGCGATCAATGGTTCCGATGGTGTGCATGCAAGTTTCCTCGATCACTATCGCTCTCTATCACTGACCACTCGCTGAAAATCACGGCTTTCTCGGTGGAAGCGTACGACCGCGTGGAATTGACCGCGCGCTGTCGGCGCAGATCGCGCATCACGGAGGAAGCCCGCGCATCGCCGCGACAACGGCAGGCCCGATCGCGCGAATCGGAAGAACCTCGACCGCTGCACCAAGTCGGTGCGCTGCTCCAGGCATTCCCCAAACCACACTCGAACTTTCATCTTGCGCAATCGTGTGCCAACCTGCGCGACGAAGTGCGAGAAGACCCTCTGCACCATCGCGGCCCATGCCTGTCAGAAGCACCGCGACGCCAGGCCGCGCAGTCGACGCGAGCGACATGAAAAGTTCATCGACCGACGGCTTGTGAATGTGCTCCTTCGGTTCGTCGCGATACTCAAGCGTTCCTAGACGATTCACGGTCAAGTGACGGTCTTCGCCTGCAACGAGAACGTCACCCACCTGAGGCACGTCGCCAGAGCGCGCGAGCGCAACGCGGCGGCCCGTTTCCGCAGCCAACCACTGCGCATATCCCGCAACGAACTCCACCGAAACATGCTGGACGACGAGATACGCCGCACGCAAATCGCGTGGAAGACTCAGCAAAACATCGGCGACGGCGCGCGGTCCTCCCGTCGAGGCACCGATCGCGACAAGTGTCGGTCGTGCGCTTTGCGGCGGAGTTCCTAGCGCGTTCTTCGCCGCGAAACTCGGCGGCGCGAAACCTGCGAGCGTCGGACGTGATGATGCTGTTGGCGAGGACGCTGGCGATGCTGTTGACGAGGATGTTGGGGAAGAAATTGGCGACGAGGTTGGAGATGAGACTGGCGACGCCACTGGCGATGACGACGCTTGTCCACGAACTTGCGCCATTCGCGCCACAAGATGCAAGCGACGCAAAAGTTCCGCGCCTCCAGCGACGGATCCGCCCGAACCAAGTGTCGGTGTATTCACCGCATCAAGCGCGCCGACGCCAAGCGCCTCGTACACCAAACTCGCATTGCCCGTCACGGTTGCGGTGACCACGAGAATCGGACATGGCGATGCGCGCATGATCGCGCGCGTTGCTTCAACGCCGTTGACCCGCGGCATGATGAGATCCATCAGAATCACATCAGGGCGATCAGTCGCTGCCTTCGCAATCGCTTCATCGCCATCGCGTGCAATCCACGCGATCGAAAGCGCAGAATCGCTCACCACAACACGACGGAGCGCTTCGCACGCGACCGCGAGATCGTTGACGATGGCAACCCTCATGCATCAACTCCAAAGTTTGGAGTCGAACGCGCGGATTGCGAGCGCAGGCTTTTCTCCGCGCTGAGATCGGACCCTGAGAGATCCGACCCTGAGAGGTCGCTGCCCAAAAGGTCACGCACCGTGTCGGCAAACGTGCTGTCTTGGAATGCGCCTTTCGTGAGATACGCCGTTGCGCCGGCTTCAAGACCCGCGCGTCGATCTTCTTCGCGATCCTTGTAACTCACGACGATGACTGGAATCGAAGTGAAACGCGGGTCTGCCCGCAGCGTGCGAACAAATTCGATGCCGTTCATGCGCAGCATGTCGATGTCGCTGATGACGAGATCAAACACGCCATCACGCAACTGATGCCAACCATCGAGTCCATCGACTGCTGTTTCAACGGCAAATCCCATACGAAGCAGCAGTTGGCGTTCAACCTCTCGCACGGTTGCGGAATCATCCACAACAAGCGCGCGACGCAGACGCAGCGCTGAGTTCTCGATCGCAGG
>JBJOHQ010000133.1:0-3107 GCA_046047595.1 Planctomycetota bacterium
GCAAGATCCGCCGCGTCAACGGTGCCGTCGTCGTTGAGATCGGGCGGGCACGGAGTCGTCGGTGCGACCGCCGCCATCGCAAGGTCATCGAAATAGCCGAAGGCATTTGATGTGCCCGGCGCCGAGTCTGTCGTAGCGAAGAGGTTCGACGCGTACAACGCGCCGAATGCGGTTGTGGTGTGCGAAGCGACGACCGAACCGTTCAACGACAGCGAGCCTTCGCCATTCGCAACGTTCCAACGATAGATGAACTCATTCCATTGATTGAGTGACGCGAAAGCTCCGGTGGCCACGCGATTGACCGCGGCATATCCCCCGTTGAGGAGCGAGATCGCACCCGTCTGCGCGCTGACAAGAAACCCACCCGAGGATTCGAATGAACTCTTCGAGATCATGATGCCGAAGGTCGAGGTCACGCGCTGCGCACTCGGCACAAACACCTTGATGCGCGTTTCAAGCACGGTGTTGCCACCTGTGCTCGCGGCCGCCCACTTCCCGCTGTTGAGAAGGTCAAGCCACGCCTTGGAACGCCCTGCGTTGAAGCGCTCAGTGCAGAGGCGCACCATTTTTCCAGTGCCGCCAACAGGATCGACGCCCGGCGCGGTCCCAACTCCAATGACGCTGGCTGCGACAAATGGCGAATTGGTTGTGCCACTCGTCGCCCAAGTACCCGCTGGCCCGGGGAATCCGATTTGGCCTGAGAGATTTCCGATCGCGTAGTCGTCGAAGGAGGTCGCGAGAAGGTCCGTCGCGTGTGCAGACTCGGCGAAGCCAACCCAACTTGCCGCGAGGAGGCTTGAAGCGACGAGGGATGACGCCAGACCGCGAGAGAGGATGTTCTGAACAGCGCGCATCGGACGAAGGTAACCGCCGTGTGCGCTTGGACAAATCAGAGAGGCGGGTTTGTTGTGACTTTGTCGAAGCGGTGAGAAGCGGCGGTGATTGCTTGCCGTCGCCAACCCCGCAGTACACGCCGAGGTACGCGCCGAGGTACGCGCCGCGCGCAGCGTCCAACACACCTCGCCGCCGTGGTGGGAGCCTCGCTCTATCGATGGATGGATTCTCGGACGTGCTCTTCACAGGTGCCTGAACTCCGTCCATGCACGCCTGAGCCGCATCGAGAATGCACCGCCAGCCACCTGCCGACACGCTTAAAGCCCCACGCACTCTTGAAGCCCCACGCACGCTTGAAGCCCCACGCACGCTTGAAGCCCCACACACGCTTGAAGCCCCACGCACGCTTGAAGCCGCGGGAACTGTTGAAGCCGCGGCCGCTGGCGAGGCCCACCGCCTCACTGCGACCGCCCGCTTTCGTTTGCGGGCGGCACCGGCGTTTACGAGGATCGACCGTAGTTCACAGCGGTTCGCGCATCGAGGCTCACGAACGCCCCCCGAAATTGCCGAAGGGACGATCTAGGGAACGACTCCCGACGTAGGGTCGTGCCCGCGACGCGAAACTTCGCATGAATGCGCTCATGAATTACCCAATGCTCCTCGCTCAGGCCCGTGGTTCGTCGAGCGACATCAGCGCTCAACTGAACGCGTTCCTCGACCTGGCATTCACGCCGGCGGGATTCGCACTTGGCGTGCTTGGCGGAGCAACGCTCGTTGTGCTTCTCTTCTCGCGGGGTGGCACGCAGCTCGTCGCTGCGGGTGCGCTCTTTCTGCTCTCCATGATGCGAACGGAGTCGAAGTGGGCCGACAACACCCTCGTGCAACCGCTTGAGACGATCCGATCGTTCTCGCGACCGCTTGCCTTCGCACTTCTTGTGATCATCGCAGTTCGTTCTCTCGCGTTCCCGCGAGGCGAGCGGACCCGGCTTCTCGTGCTTCCCGCCGTCCTGTTCTTGGCCTACGAGCTTTACTACGTCACCCTCGTTGGTGCGTTCATTGATCCAACGCGCGGTGCCTTCGGTCTGTTGTGTTACTTCGCGGCGCTCGCGGCATTCGTCTTCGGTCTGCCGAAGGTCATGCAAGGCCCAGGTGAATCGCGTGGGCTCCTCGGGATTTTCGCGATCACAGGGCTGCTCTTCATCAGCGCCAATTTCTTTCAACTCGCGCTTGGCTACAGCAACGCGGTCATTCAAGGTCGACTCACCGGAATCTCGGGGAACCCGCAGCAATTTGCTCTGTCGTGCTGCATCTTCTTACTCGTGGGTTGCTACTTCTTCTCGATCAGCCGCGCTGGCTCGTGGGTGAAGTGGCTCGCTGCGATCAGCATGGGCATCCTCGGGCTGTTCGTCCTTTGGAGCGGCTCTCGTACTGGCGCACTCTGTTCAGCAGTCATCGTTGTTGCGTTCTTCCGCACGAAACTCGGCCGATTGGCCGTGCTCGGCCTCGTCGGTGGTGGCGCATTTGCGGTTGCCGTGAGCCTCTTCGGCGAGAGCCTCGAAATCGTCGAGCGCTTCTTGGAGGGCGGCGACACACGCTCTGAAGTGTGGGCTGTGGCCTTGGCAGACTTCGCGAGTTCGCCGGTCTTCGGCATCCTGCCATTCGTTTCCGATGACAACCTGAACTTCACGGAATCCACGTATCTGCGCACACTCGCGCTGATGGGCTCGATCGGCGGCATCCTTCTCCTCGCTGTGATGTGGAATTGGTGCCAGACAGCACTTGCCGTTTGGCGCCTCGGTCGCAACGTTCCCTCCATCGAGGCGGAAGCCGATTTCGTCGTCGCCTCCACCGCGTTCTTTGTCGTCGCGAACATCGGCGAAGGTCTCATGATGGGCGTTCTGACGATCTTCATTCCGCTGATCTATGCGACGTTCGCGGTAGCTGCGTATGTCCTCGATGTGGGTCCGGTACAGGCTGCGCTCGAAGCCGAATCGACAGAGTTTGGCGACGATGAGGAATTCGAAGCCGCGAGCGAGACCGCGAATGGGTCGAGGAACACCCTCGGACCCGGCGATGCTTCTCAGACGCGTAATACTGACCCGACCGTCGGCGGGCGCGAGTTACCGCCCGGAGGCGCGCAGCCAGGCCAAGCACTCGCGTAGTTTCGATCGAGCGTGTCGACTGATCGGCAACGTGTCGTCAAACGGCATCCTGGGTCGGCATGGCGAGTTCTTTCGACGCCGCCGAAAAGCGCCTCGCTCTCCGTAACATTG
>JBJOHQ010000134.1:0-3269 GCA_046047595.1 Planctomycetota bacterium
AATCATAACGCAAACGAGAAAACCATCTCACAATGCAGATCACAATTGTTCTAATACGATAAAGACCTGACGAGCACCCGCGCGAGCGGCACTATCGAAGACTGCTTTGCGCTCAACCGCGGTGATACCCGACGGAACGGCAATGACAACCCGAGGTGCGACAAGACGACTGCGCCCCGTCACTTTCCGAATGAAGTAGGCAAGCATCGCTTCCGTGACGTCGAAGTCAGAGATGACGCCGTCTTTCATCGGACGAATCGCGCTGATCGTGCCCGGGGTCTTTCCGAGCATTTCCTTCGCGGCAGTACCGACCGCGGTGCCGTTCTTCAGAACGCGATTGGTGCCCTTGCGGACAGCGACGACCGATGGCTCGTTCAGCACGATACCTTGACCACGCACGCACACCAATGTGTTGCATGTGCCGAGGTCGATCCCCATGTCGACACTGAACCAACCGAGCAGTTTCTGCAGAATCACGGAGTCTCCCTTGCGGCCCTCCGCCGCGGGTAGAGAGCGTAGCACGCCGCGCGAACACGCGTGTCACGAATGCCGCGACGGTCGAAGAGTTGTTGCGCGGAACAAAGAAAACACCGCCCGCGAGGAATCGGGGGCGGCGTTGGAAATCTTGCGTGCGTGTCTCAGCGGACGACTGTGAACGGCATGCCGTCCAACTGTCCCGCAGCCTCGAGCTGCGAGACATTCGACGCCCAGAGGACGCCGATGCCGCCGAGCAGGACGAGCGCGGTCACGACGAGAAGGACCGTGTAGACGGTCATGTCGCCGCCGACTTGACGAGCTTTGGTGTTGGTCTTGGCCATGGGTGTTGATCCCTTCTATCAGGCGAACTCTTCAGATCTCAACTTCACGCTCTCAGCCGATTCGACTAGGAGCCTCATCTCGGAGCATCATCTACACATGATCGCGAGCAATCCACGCCGTCGGCGCGAATCACTCACCAGCGCGGGCGATTGCGCGCTGGCCAACCTTCACTTCGCCGCGGCTCGAGGGATCTTCGAGTTCGATGACGCCAACCGCACGGTTCACGTCGACTTCGGTGATGCGGAGGTTGCCGATGAAGGTGCTGCCGTCACCAATCGTGAGAACCCAACCTGGCTTCACGCCTTCGCGCGAGCCTGCGTTGATTTCGGCGAGTGGAGCGGTTTCGCCGCGACGGACATTGATGATGGTGGCCGAGAGGTTGCGGGTCGCTGCAACACGCTGCACATCGCCAACGGCGCCAGCGCGAGCCTTCGCGAGTTCGCCAACGCTGGCAACGTATTCAGCAATCGTTGCCACTGCACGATCCTTCTCGTCGCTCAAGCGCTTGACTTCCTCTTGGAGCGCGCGGCGGGCCGCGTCAGCAACGTCGAGGTCAGACTTCGACTTGTCGAAGGCGATCTCGAGTTCCTTGAGGCGAGTTTCCGCGTCGAGCGACTTGGTGCGGAGTTCAGTCAGCTCTGCAACGAGTGCGTTGTTGAGTTCGCCCTTCGCCTTGTCGGTTTGGGCGATGATTTCGAGGCTTGATGCGATCGACGCGGCAGCGGTCTTCGTGCCAGCGAGTTCGCTCTCCGCCTTGCGGGCGGCAGCGGCCTTGGTTTCGACCTGCTTCTGCAGATCAGCCACAACTGCCTTCGCTGCGGCGAGGTCGGCCTCGAGCTTCTGCTGCTGCGAGAGCCACGAGGTGCGCTCGCTCGCAAGCATCGACTCGGCGGCGGCGGCCTTCATCTCGGCGCCCTTGTACTTCTGCTTGAAGGAACTCTCGTTCGTCGCGTTCACAGCAACGAGCGGCACCATGGCCACGGTCAGGAGCGCGACGAGAACGACGAAGATCTTGGTCAGGACATGCACGGTCTGGGTTCCTCAGCGTGGTTCGCGGTCGAAGTGCCGTGTGCGGCCGAAAATTTCAGAAACGATTTCGCGGTCGAAAGGTGTTTCTTTGTGGATCGTTGTGGTTCGTTCGCAGTCTTGAAGTTGCTCGCGGGCGCGTCTCGTTGACGCTTGTTGCGCGAAACATTCGAGACCTTGACCGAGTCCACACGGAACAAAGAGTGGGGTGTTGTACCGATAGGTGCGGAGAGTGTCAACGGGCTGATATCTCAGGTCGGACGTTTCGTGCCATCGGGGCTCGTCGGTCGGTTTGCGTGTGTTGCTCCCCGCGCGACTCAAGCAATGAGTCGGGGATCGACTCGGGGATCAACTCGGTGAGCGACTCGGCGGCTTACCCGCCGAATGAATCGCCAAATGAATCGCCGAATCACTCGTCGATTGCCTCGATTCCGCCTGCTGCCGCGACCTGCACCGTTGGGTCGGTGTCGCGAATGAGATTGGTCAGTACAGCGGCAGATTCTGGGCTTCGGGCCTTCCCGAGGAGCGACGCAACCAAGGCGCGCACCCGCGGATCGCTATTCGTGAGATATTCGCGCGAAACTGCCAACGCGAGCTCACTGGAGCCTCCGAGTTCCATCAGGGCGATGGCCGCAGACAGCCGGACTTCGGGGACCCGAACTCCTTCGCCCTGTACGGTGAGGAGTCGTTGCAGCATTGGCCGAGCGACTTCGTCCTTGAGGCGGCCAATCGCGCCGCATGCGACAACCGTCAATTCGCCCTGCTCAGGCGGGGCGAAAAGGGCGGCGCGGATCGGTTCGATCTCGCGACGCTCACCGAGCTTGACCAACGCTTCAGACGCGGAAAGTCCGATGAGGCGCACTCGGATTGGGTTGACAAGATCAAGCCCCTTCCCGATGGATTCATGAATCAGCGGGATCGCGGAGGCGTTGCCCAACTCGCCGAGCACCATGTAGGCATTCGCGCGAATCTCGGGGTCATCGTCGAAGGCCATCGCTGCAATGGGCGTTGGATCGACGGGTCTGCCGAGTCGCGTAAGCGCGAGAGTTGCGGCCGCGCGCACCGACGCGCTCTCGTCCTGCAACAACGGCTGCACCATGACGGCGAGGTCGCGGCACGGCGTTTCGGCGAGCGCCATGCATGCAACAAAGCGAACGCCGCGGTTCTCATCCGCAAGTCCGGCTGGCGCAAGTTCCGCAAGGAGCGCGGGATTCGAGGTCGACGCCTCAATCGCGTGCGCCCTCAACGCGGCCCATGAACTTCGCGCAGCCGCGCGCAGAAGCGATTCTGCTTCCGTTGATTGCAGCGACGCGATGTACGCCGCTTCGCGCTCGCGGGTTTCGGCGCTCACACCAGCTTGTGGGGCAGAAAGTTGTACGGGGCCCTGCGCAACGGCTGGAAGCGCAGAAGGCTGTGATGGCGAT
>JBJOHQ010000135.1:0-3088 GCA_046047595.1 Planctomycetota bacterium
CGTCCGCCCGAGCGTGTCACTCGAGCCGAGCCGAGTGGCCTTAGCCACCACGAGGGAAGAGACAGGCCGTCGACTTCTCTGCGCGCAAGTCACCCGAATTCCACGATTTCGATCCTTCAAACATGCGGTGCGAGGCAAGCATCGGTGCCCCCACGCCTGATAACGAATGAGTGCGCCATACGGACTCGCGCGCACGCGCCAAGATCCGCGCATTGGGGGTTCGTTTGCCGGTCAGACCCGATCGCCCCGATGTGCCGGTCAGACAGAACGATGCGGCGACGCGATTCAGCCAACAGAACGCGCGAGACAGCACTCACGGAACAGCACCCACGGGAAAGAACTGAGGGGACTGGGCTTTCGGGTCGCGACCGATCAGAAGCTCAACCGCCCCCACGCAATCACGCGGATCGCAAACCCCACCTGCGCCTGCGACCTCGCCCAATCTTGGAAGAACGCCCTCGTTGGCGTTGGCACCTTTCTGCCTTGGGTTAGACTCGCCGCGTGCCATCCTCCCGGACCCCGTTCGTACTCGCGGTGATCGTCGCAGCGGCGGCTGCAGGTTCGCTTCTTGTTGCTCGTCCTTCGAAACTCGAAGGCGATGCGACCAAGGAACACTCTGCGCCCTCTCGCACTCCTCGCGCAGCCAACTCGGACCGGCAGGGCGCACTTCTGAAGTCGTCCGACCGACAGGTCACGCCGATCACGCTCGCAGCCGATGCCGGGCCGATCCGCTACGGGCGCGACATTCGCCCGATCCTGTCGGATCGCTGCTTCCTCTGCCACGGTCCCGACCGCGCGCACCAACAGGCTGGACTTCGCCTCGACAGCTTCGAAGAGGCAACCGCCGCACGAAAGAACGGCGCTGCGATCGTTCCAGGCGACCCTGAAGCGAGCGATCTTTGGAAGCGCATCAACGATCACGACCCATCGCGCGTGATGCCAACGCCCGAAAGCGGAAAACGCGCCATCACGGAGAGCGAGAAGGCGCTGATTCGTCGTTGGATTGAAGAAGGTGCGCCATACGAGTCGCACTGGGCCTTCACGCCGCCCAAGTCGCCTAGCGTTCCGAAAGTCAGCAACGCGTCCTCGTCCGCCTCCTCATCATGGGCGCGCGGCGACATCGATCGCTTCGTGCTCGCACGCCTGCAGCAGGTGCGCGTCGAGCCAAGTCCAGAAGCCGCGCCCGAAGACCTCGTGCGCCGCGTCTACCTCGACCTCACGGGTCTGCCACCGACACCCGGCGAAACTGACGCCTACCTCGCCGACACGCGCGCGGACCGCTACGAACAGTTGGTGCATCGCCTTTTCACCGAAGAGCCGTACGCAACGCGCACTGCCGAGCGCCTCTCCGTGCCGTGGCTCGACATCGCGCGCTACGCCGACACGTCGGGCATTCACATGGATGCGGGGCGCCAGATGTGGCTCTGGCGCGATTGGGTGATCCAAGCCTTCCGCGAGAACAAGCCTTACGACCAATTCATCGTCGAGCAACTCGCGGGCGACCTGATTCCAAACGCGACGACCGATCAGGTCATCGCGAGCGGATTCAATCGCGCGCATGTCACGAGCGACGAAGGCGGCGCGATCAACGAGGAGTACCTCCTCGAGTACGCGTCCGATCGTGTGAATACGACAGGCTCCGCATTCCTCGGCCTCTCGGTCGGCTGCGCGCGTTGCCACGATCACAAGTTCGATCCGATCACGACGGAAGACTTCTACTCGCTGATCGCGTTCTTCAATTCGAACGAGGAGCCGGGCATCTACTCGCAAGCGCCCGATCCAAATCGCGCGTTTGAGCCGTACATCGAAGTTCCGCGCAAAGACACGGAGTCACGCCTGTCGATCCTTGCGGAGGCAGAGAAAGTCGCGCGCGAACAGCAAACACGCGCGGGTGAAACCGAGCGTGCAGAACTCGACGCGTTCGTCGCGGGTGTGCGCGCGGGCTTTGCCGCGATGCCGGTCACGGTCGCGGAAGCGAAGAGTGCGCAAGGTGCAACGCTCACCGCGCAGCCTGATGGATCGGTACTCGCAAGCGGCACGAATCCTGCCGACGACGTCCACACGATCGTCCTCCGCACCGATGCCACCGATCTGCGCGTTCTCCTCTTCGAAGCGCTCACCGATCCATCGCTCGCGGGCGGGCGCGTTGGTCGCGCGGAGAATGGCAACGCCGTCCTCGACCATATCGCGGTCGAAGCAGTGTCGGTCGCGGATCCATCGCGACGCGAGCCCGTCGAACTCGTGTGGGCGTGGGCCGATTACGAGCAAGAAAACGGCGATTATCGCGTTGTGAACGCGCTCTCGAAGAATGAAGGCCGCCAGTGGGCCGTGCGCGGTCATGAGGTTGGTGGGCAGCGCACTGCGCTCTTTGCGGCGGCGAAACCATTCGGCTTCGAAGGCGGCACCGAACTCCGCGTCACACTCAACTATCAATCGCCGTACGCGCGTCACATCTTTGGCCGCGTACGCCTGACGCCGATGCAGGCGTCGAACGAGTCACTCGCGCGACTGCCTGACGCACGCAGCGGTTGGTATATCGCGGGCCCATTCTTTGGTGAACCCGCGGCGGCGTACGACATGGCGTATGGCCCTGAGAAGAGCGCTCAGTTCGATCGCGGTGCGCGCTTCAAGATCAAAGATCAAGAAGACGGTTGGCGCTACGCGCCGGGCGTCGTCGAAGCGTCGCCCGTCGGCCTCGCCGCGTCGGTTGGTGCTGAGTACGTCGCGCGACAGATTTACTCGCCCACCGCGCGCAAACTCGATCTTTCGCTCGGCTCCGACGACGGCTTGCAGGTTTATCTCAACGGCAAGTTGGTGCACGAGGCACGCACCGATCGCGCGGTCGCGCCTGATCAAGAGCGCATCTCGATTGACCTTGTTCCCGGCGAGAATTTCCTTGTTTGTAAGGTCGTGAATACGGGCGGACAAGCAGGCTTCTACCACCGCGCCGATCGCGCGGCAGACGTTTTCGCCCCAGAAATGCTTGCGCTCGTCGCAGGCGAAGGCCGTGTTCGCACAGAAGCAAGCGAAGCCGCGCGCAATGCGTGGCGCGTGCGCTTCTCCCCAACCTACATCGCCGCACAAGGCG
>JBJOHQ010000136.1:0-10783 GCA_046047595.1 Planctomycetota bacterium
CTCTTTCATCGCCCTTTCATCCGAACCTCCCTCAAATGGCTCGCAAGAAGAACTCCCCCACTTTCTCCCAGCGCCTCGCAGATCTCCGTACGCGCGCACTCGGCGAAGAGTCACGCATCCCCGCGTTTGCGTCGGTGGCGTTTGTGCTCGGACTTGTTGGCCTCACTTGGTGGGGCGTGCCGAAGTTGCGCGAGCGTTTGCGCGATCAGACAACCGAAGCGCTTGCGAGCGACGTTGGTGGATCGGTGAGTTACACCGCGCTGCCATCGTGGTTTGATGAGAAGCGTCAGGCGCAAGTCACGTCACGAGTCCGCAGCGCTGTTGGTGATCTTTCCTCGATCGATCAAACGCGGCTCAGTCGCGCCCGCGACGCCATGCTCTCGACGGGCTGGTTCGATGAAATCAAGCAAATCAGCCTCGCAGATGGCGGAGGTTTCCTCGTCGACGCAAAGTTCCTCGTGCCATTTGCGATCGTTCGGCATGGCGAGTTCGACTTCCTCGTGACGCCAGAAGGTCGACTCATGCCGATGGAGTGGAAGGCTGGACATCGCCCCGCGAGCCCGCACTACGTTGCGATTCTTGGTGCGACGGAACCGGCGCCAGGTGCCATCGGCGATCAGTGGCGCGGCGCAGATCTCGCGGCTGGGCTCGAACTCGCGCGCGCGATCGCGTCGGAGGACTGGTTCCACCTCGTGGCAGGCGTCGAACTCACGCGATTTTCTGCGGAAAATGCGCTTGTTCTTGTCACCCAAGATGGTGGCCGCATCGTCTGGGGTCGAGCACCCGATGATCGCTCGGTTGCTGAGGTTCCGACAGAAACCAAACTCGCCACGCTCGATTACCTCTTCCGTTCGAATGGCCGCATCGATGCGGGTGGCGGACGTACGCTTGATCTTCGCGGCGATCTCGTCACTCTGCGCGCCGATACGCGCACGGCAGCTGCGACCGACACAGAGTCCGTCGATGGCGAAACTGCCTCTCGCTGAGAGGCTCGTTGGGATGATGTACGCGGGATCAGGGAATTGAGCGCAACGGTGCGCACGCGCGTCGCGCGTACACTGGCCGCATGCCCATCGAGGCTGACAGTTCCCTGAGCTCAATGCACCAAGCAGAGCGCTCCACGCCTCCACGGCCGCTCTTTGTTCCGCGCGGGCTTGTCGTGCTTTCAGCGCTGTGGATTTTCACTGCGTGGATCACGCTCTTCGGTTTCTCGCCGCCCGTGCAGGCGCAGTCGTCGAGTTACGGTCCGTCGATTCAACTTCTGTTCGCAACGATCGGAGTTGGCATCGCCATTGCATGGCCGATGCTGCGCCTCGCGGGCCGCGCTTCACAAGAACCGCTCACGCAATCGATCTTCGATGGACTCGCCATTTTGGTGCTCCTTCAAGTTGTGCTTTGGCCGCTTCGACTGGTGACCGCATGGTCGTTGAGCCGCACCATCGCGCTCGATGTGATGCTCGCACTCACGATTGTCTCGACAGGCGCCCTCCTCTCCCTCGCATCTGCGTCGTTGCGTGCGCGTACGCGCACCTTCGCCATGATGGTTCTTGTCGCAATCGCGCTTGGGCCTCCGCTCTTTCGCGCCACCATCGGCTTGGCTGCACAAGCGTTTTTCAGCGTCGACCTCGATACCCCTCACGCGCTTACCGCCGCCAGCGTGCCTGCCGCGCTCGCCGAGTTCGCCGCACCGCGACCGCTTGATACGACTGTCGAAGATGCGGTCCTCGTTCGACACGCGGCAGTGCACGCCGCAGTCGCCGTCTCACTCGCATGTTTCGCCGCGATCTTGCGCGCAAAGCGTGCCGAGTCGCACGGGCAAAGTGCGGAATAACGCGCGCTGTTCCTGAAGCGTTTTACGCGCTTTTGCGCCATTCGACCTTTCGCGGCCGATCCGCTATCTTCTCAGCGCCGACGCGGGAGCACTCTCCCGCGTCGCACGTTTTACGCCTCGCCTGATGCGGGAGGCGGGAAGGATCATTGCTATGGATTTCATCACAGCCGAAGAGAAGACCATGCTCGAAGAGAAACTCTCTGAGCTCAGGGTGCTTGACAAGGCGCTCATTCAGCGCATTGCGGAAGCGCGTGCTCTCGGCGATCTCCGTGAGAACGCGGAGTATCACGCGTCGCGCGAAGACAAAGCGATGAATGACGCGAAGATCAAGGAACTTGAAGAGCGTCTCTCGCGTGCGCAAGTCGCCGACTCGAGCGCGCTGCCGCAAGACATGGTCTTCGTGGGCGCGATTGTTCGACTGAAGGATGAAGATCGCGGTGACGACGATCTCTATCGCTTGGTTGGCCAGGCGACCGGCCGATTTGACTTGGAATACGTCGAAGTCACGACAACAAGCCCGATGGGTATGTCGCTCATGAAGGCGCGCATCGGCGAAACGATTCGTGTCGATCTGCCACGCGGCGCGAAGCGCTTCACGATTCTCGCCATCGAAGTGTGACGCGTTGAAGTGTCACGCACGTCGCTTCAGCGCTGCTTGCGGACATCTCTCTGAACTTCGCGGTTCAGAGACATCAACGTGCAGAGTCGTCACGACGCAGAGATATCACGGCGCAGAAAAATCACGGCGACGCACGATCTATCACGACGCGGGTACCCCGCGCGACCGCTTTCTTCTTGATGACTGTCCCATCGGCGAAGATCACTTCAATGTCGACGGGGCCTGCGCAACTCCCGAGGCCAAAGTGCGCCTCTGGCGCGACGTTTGATTGAAACGGCCCCCCGCCAACGATCCATCGTCGTTGGGTCGTATCGCCACAGGTCACGCGAATCTCCGCGCCGACGGCGTTTCGGTTTCCAACGCGCGGCCGCGTGTCACGCGGGACAACGATGAGCCAATCATTGAGCCAATCGTCGGACGGAGTGTTTGCCGGATCACTCTGTGGGCCGATGTGATCATTGCGCAACACCCGCAGCGGTTCGTGTAAGCCCGCGATGACACAATCAACGTCGCCGTCGAGGTCGAAGTCGGCAAACACTGCTGTGCGATCGACGTGTGGTTCGAGTTTCCATGCACCCGCCTCCGCGAGCGGCACGAAACGCGCCCCCTTTCGTTCCATTAAAAGCGGTCGCTGCGCGTACTCCGAATCCATCGATGCCTTGGTCGCTTGGGGATAGACGTGGCCGTTTACGACAAGGAGGTCCTCGTCGGCGTCATGATCGAAGTCGTAGAAGCCTGCGCCCCAACCAACAAGCGGGCGGCTCGGTGCGCCGAGGCCAAACTGGTTGGTTCGATCGTCAAAGTTTCGACCATCGAGATTGAGATGAAGTGTGTTGACGTCGCTCGAGAAATTCGTCGTGAAGACGTCAGGCCGCCCGTTGCCATCCACATCAGCGATCGCAACACCCATCGTCGCTTGCTCTAAACCCTCGCCATTGACGGCGATTCCCGAGCGAAGTCCGATGTCGTTGAATTGCCACGGTTCTGTGGGAACGAAGAGATTGTTCGCCTGCGAATCGTTGCCGACGTAGATGTCTGGCTTCCCGTCGCCGGTGAAATCGAGAATCGCGAGATTGAGCCCAAATCCAGGCTTCACCGCGCGAATGCCGCTCGTCGCGCTGCGATCGATGAAGGTTCCATCGCCGCGATTCTCATAGATCGAATCATGCGCGGGCGCGTAGCCGCGCGGACCTGCAACAACAGGCATGCCCTTGAACGACGCGGGAGGGAGCGGCTTTGACGGGTCAAAATCGAGGTAGTTGACGACGTAGAGATCAAGATCACCGTCGAGATCGATGTCGGCGAACGCCGCGCTCGTGCCCCACGCGGGGTCACCGAGGCCCGCGCGCGCGGTGACGTCTTCAAAGGTGCCATCGCCACGATTCCGGAGAAGTACGTCGGGACCGAAGCACGCGATGTAGAGATCCTCGTGACCATCACCATCGACATCGCCCGCGGTCGCACCGAAACTCCAACTACGATGCGTGATGCCGCTCGCAGCCGTCACATCGGTGAAGCGCATTCCGCCGTCATTTCGAAAGAGCCGCGCGCCTGGGCCCGTGTCGGGATTTTCGAGCGTTGCCCCGTTTGGCACGAAGAGATCGAGGTCGCCATCGCCATCGAAATCGATGAGCGCGAGTCCGCCGCCTTTCACCTCAAGAACAACGGTTGAGGGCGACGCTCCACTTGTTGGAGTGATCGCGATGCCGCTTGAGGCCGTGACGTCAGTGAAGCGAATCGCGCTCTTCGGATCGTCGCTTCGTGGAGTGGATGCGTGACCGATACTCGCGATCGCGGAGAACGCGCATGCGAACGAGAACGAAACTGCGAGACAGCGATGACTCTTCGTTCGTGCGCTCATGATGAATCTGCTCAAGCGTTCCTCCGTCTCGACGTTTCGCATCATCGCGCTTTCGGAGCAACTGGCGCTTGTGGCTCGGGTGCGTCGCTCGGCGGGGCCTTCGGTTCGTTGCCCTGATTTGATGGCGTTGTTGGTGACGATGTCGTCGATGTTGTCGGTGCTGGTGTCGTTGCTGGGTCGCTTGCCGGGTCGCTTGCGGGCTTTCTTCCAAGCGCGGTCAAAATGCGATCCGCGTTCGCGCGCGCGGCATCGGCTTCTTGCACCTTTCCCAATCGGTCACAAACACGCGCCAGTTTCGACCACGTTTCGTGCTGCACTGGACTCGCCTCGATCGCACGACGCAACAGCGCTTCTGCCGCCGCTGGATCGTCGCGGCGCAGCGCGACATCCGCCATCCGTGTGAGAACACGTGCGCGATCCACCGCAGAATCACGCGGCTTCGTAAATCCGTCGAGTGCCTTCGCGAAGTATCGATCAGCGTCGTCGAGTCGATCTTCGCCGAGCGCAACAAGCCCGAGACCGAAGGTCGAATCGGGTTCATTCGGCACCGCCATCAAGTGCAACTCAAACGCTGTCTGCGCGGCGCTCAATTCGCCGAGGTGATAGTGACACCACCCGAGAAAGTGCGCAGCGTGTTTCTGTTCCGGAAACGGCTGCTTCGAGTCGCGTGCACGCTCGAGAAGCGGCTTCGCTTCTTCGTAACGCTTCATCTTGTTGAGCACGATGCCTTCGATGGCCGCCGCGCGATCACAGTTGGGCTTCGCCTTCAAGACGGTTTGCGCGGTTTGGCGTGCTCCATCGAGCGCACCTTTGCCGAGCATCCGGAGCGCGGTATCGAGACGCACATCGTCGGGAAAACTCGGTGTTGCTGCGGGTGGGGCTGCGGGTGTTGCCGCGGGTGTTGCTGCGGGTGTTGCTGCGGGTGGGGCCGCAGGCGATACCGACTGAGATGGCGGCACCGTGGCGTCTTCCGCCTTCGCGGGCGGAGTCCCTTCTGGGACGACTTGCGCACCACGGGCTTCTGGAGAGCTTCCGAGAAGCAACACAAAGGCGATAACAAAGGCAGCAGAAATCGACGCGCTCTGCTGCTTGGTCGGATGACGGCGGCTTGAGATCGTGAGGCTCGTCGGTCGGGTGAGATGAACGGTTGGAGTCTGGTGCATCAGATTGCTCAAATTCACTCACCGGGTTCACTCTCCGGGTTCACTCTCGATATTCACTCTCCGACGCGGTTACGCCGGATGCACGAGCCTATCCGGACGGCCCATCGACGGGATTCAGGTCTTTCGCAAATGGAGCCTAGAGGCACGTTCCCTGCGGAGCGCTATCGGCGCGGACCTCGCGAGCGCGCCAGCGGAAACCCCGCCTCGCCGAACACGGGTATGCGGGAGAGCGGCGAAAAGTTCTGTGACCGAGAGTCCGTCCGCCCCGCCCAGCGCCGCTTGATCACCAGGGTTCCCGGGCGGCAGGCACCCTCAGGTCGCGAAACAGGCTCGACTTCCGAAGTCCAGTAGTCCGAGAGATTTGCGCGTCCGCCATATTCCGTTCAATTCTCGCAGATCCCTCGAATTCGATTTCCCTCGCGCCAGTCCCCCGATAACTTGACGGAACTCGAGTCAGTCGAAGAGCGCAATCTCAGAGTTCGTTGCCTCCTTTGCTCAACGGGTGGCGTATACCCGCGGCCGACGCGAGCGAAGACCTCCGACGCACAGATGCGACAAGTCGATTGTTGGTGCGCCGACCACAAAGTTGAACGCAAGTTCGCAAGACAAGTTCGCAAGACAAGTTCGCAAGACACGACCCAAAGATCTGAAGACCGAGAAGCCCCACATGCAAACACCCTCCCTGCATTCCAACGGCTATCCGACAAACCAGCGCAACCACATTCTTGCAGGGCTTGCCGCTGCGACCGTCGCAGCTTCCTTCGCCGCCAGCGCACTCGCGGGCGGCGTCGTGCTTCAACCGAAAGCAGGCGACCCGCTGCAAGGTCTTTCGAAACTCCAACTCGCACGCTGGACCGCTGGCCGCGTTTCGTACGTGACGCCGTTCGGCAACGCGAGCGGCCTCGGACCGATCTTCAACAAGTCGAACTGCCAGAGTTGTCACTCGAACCCAGTTGGTGGTTGGGGTTCGATCTCCGTGACGCGCTTCGGGATGGAAGAGAAGGGCGAGTTCTTCCCGCTCGAAGAATTGGGCGGCTCGCTCCTTCAATCGCTCGCGATCAGTGATCCATGCCGCGAAACGATTCCGGTCGAAGCAACGGTGACGGCGGTTCGCATGACGAACTCCTCGATGGCGTTCGGCCTGATCGAAGCGATCCCCGATGCAGCGATCGCCGCAAACGAGGACCCAACCGACGCAAACGGTGACGGCATCTCGGGCCGCGTGCACTGGGTTCTCCCGCTTGAGTCTTCGCCGTCGAGCCCGCTTCGCGCGGGGCGCTTCGGCTGGAAGGCGCAAATCGCAACGGTGCTCAGCTTCTCAGGCGACGCGACTGCGATGGAAATGGGCATTACCAACGCGCTCATTCCGCATGAGAACGCCCCGAACGGTGATGCCGCGCTGCTCTCGTCCTGTGACACCGTCGCCGATCCGGAAGACGTGCCAGATGGCTCGGGTTTCACGTTCATCGAGCGTGTGACTCACTTCCAACGCTATCTCTCGGAGCCGCCACAAATGCCGCGCGCCGGCATGTCGGGTGAAGTGATCTTTAACGCCATCGGCTGCAACGCATGTCACGTGCGTGATTGGACAACCTCGAACGCGCCAACCCTCGAAGCCGCGATTCGCAACAAGGCGATCCGCCCCTACTCCGACTTCCTCGTGCATGACATGGGCACGCTCGGTGACGGTGTCCAAGACGGCGACGCGAGCGAACTTGAGATGCGTACGCCGACCCTCTGGAACTTGCGCACGCGCGATCCGATGCTCCACAACGGCTCGGCTGGCGGCGGAACGTTTGCTGATCGCGTCACGATCGCCATCAATGCGCACGGCCCACTCGGTGAAGGTGCAGCATCCGCGGCTGCCTTTGCTGCGCTGAGCGCGTCGGACAAGGGCAAGCTCATCGCATTCCTCGATTCGCTCGGTCGTGATGAGTTCGATATCGACGGTGACCGCAACATCACCATGGATGACTTCGCGGTCTTCGTCGACTGCCAAGGCGTGACGTTCAACGCCGACAGCCCCTGCGCCATCGGCGACATCGACGGCAACAACACGATCAATGCGACGGACATGGAGGGCTTCCTCCTCGCCGCTGCACGCGACGGCCTTGATGTGAACCTCGACTGCGACAACGACGGAACCGTCGATCTCGTTGAGATCTTCAATGGTTCACCAGACAAGAATCTCGACGGCGTGCCAGACGATTGCTCGGCATGCGTTGGCGACTTTGACGGCGACGGCCTCGTCGCGGCGGGTGACCTCGCGACGCTGCTCGGTGGTTGGGGCGGCAGTGGCTTCGACCTCGACGGAGACGGCTTTACGGGCGCGAGCGACCTCGCGATCGTCCTCAGCAACTGGGGGCCGTGCCAGTAAATGAAGCCCACACCCGTCGGCATCGACTGACAGCGAATAACTCAACTCTGCAACGACTCAACTCTGCGACGACTCAAGCTCGTCACAATCTGATCTCACCCTCCCGGAAACCGGAGTATTCAACGCATGCGACCTTTCTCGACCATCGCCAAGACCGCAATCCTCGGAGTTGGCGCCTCCGCGTTCATCGCGACATCGGCCTCCGCGCAGTTCGTCAACTACGTCAACGAAACTTCGACGCGCCTCGTGGCGATCTCGGGGCTCGTTGTCAACGACAACCTCGAGAAGGACTTCGGTTGGGGTGACTTCGACCAAGACGGCGACCTCGACCTCGCGTGCATGCGCAAGTTTCCAGGTTCGATCCAAGGCGGCTTCCGCGACATTCTCTTCATGAACGAGAACGGCGTGCTGGTTGATCGCACGGCGGAGTACGGAACTGCGTCGGACGCGGCGGGCAGCCAAGGCATGCTTGATGCTGCCAACGACCGCGACGTGAAGGTCGTCGATGTCGACAACGACGGCTGGCTTGATCTCGTCACCGCAACGACGATGAGCGACCACGTCTCCACGATGCTCGGCCAACCGCGCGTCTACAAGAACCTCGGCGATGACGCGAACGGCAACTGGCGTGGCTTCCGTTTCGAAGATGCGCGCATTCCACAACTCTTCGCGATGAACGGCACCGCAGCGAATCCGCGCTTCTGCGATCTCGCGGTTGGTGACTACAACGGCGACGGCTACGTCGACCTCTTCTACACCGACTACGACACGCCTGAAACAAGCGGCACGATCTGCATCGACCTCAACGCCGACGGCGACACAAACGATGCTGGTGAGTGCCAGCAAAGCCCAGGCGAAACCGCGTCGAACGACTTCAACAACAAGTTGCTCTACAACTTGGGCGCCGCGAATCCTGGTCACTTCGTCGATACCACGACGACCCGCATGACGGCTGCGCAGCTTGCATCGGCATTCGGTAACGCAGCCGCGGCCGCCGACCTCAACAACGACGGCAAGCTTGACATCGTGCGCATCAACACGCTCACGGGTGGACAAGACGTCGCCACGATGTACTCGAAGGCTGACGGTCTTGGAAACTCCTTCGACGGCCCCGATCAAGCGACCGCTGGCGCGCCGTACAACCTCGACGTTGGTGACCTCAACAACGACGGTCGCCTCGACCTCGTCATCGTCGACGACGGCCAAGACAAGATCCTCATCAACACTGGCAACGGCACCGACGGCTTTGCGAACTTCACCTCGTACACGATTTCGGCAAGCCCGTCGGAGTTCGGTAACGCCGTGCGCATCGTCGACCTCGACAACGATGGCCTGAAGGACGTCATCGTCTGTGACGTCGACGCTGACCTCGGCCCCTTCTGCCCATCATCTGGTCGTACGACCAAGATCTGGCGTAACACGGGTGTCGTCGGCAGCAACATGCTGTCGAACCAGAGCTCGATTCTTCCGACCGCAGCGATTTCGTCGGTCTTCGACATCGCGACCTTCGATATCGATGGCAACGGCTGGCAAGACATGGTCATCGGTCGCTGCGGCGGCATTGATGTCTATATGAACCGTCCGCCGGTATCGCTCTCCTTCTCGTATCCATCAGGTCGTCCGACGAGCTTCAACCCCGACGCCACCGTGTCGTTCCCCGTGAACGTCACGATTCAAGGCGGCGGCTCGGTCGTGGCTGGCACGGCGAATCTCAATGTCTCGGTCAACGGCGGCGCGAACTACACCGCCTACGCCATGTCCTCGACCGGTACCAACGCGTACCTCGCGACCTTCCCTGACCTGAACTGCGGCGATGACGTGCGCTACTACATCAGCGCGACGCTCTCGAACGGCGGACCAACCTTCGATCCAGCAACCGCTCCGTCGCTGTACTTCAGCGGCCCTGTCCAGACCGGCGTTACGACCATCGTTGCTGAGAGCTTCGAGGGTGCTGTCACGGGTTGGACTGCTGCTGCGGATGCCTCGGTGACTGCGGGCGCGTGGGCGCTTGGCGTTCCGATCGGCACTGCGAACGCTGGCGTGCCTGCGGCACCGTCGGCCGACGCGACCCCAGGCTCGGGCACGAAGTGCTACGTGACGGCCATCGGCGCCGCTGGTGGTGCGGCATCCACGCAAGACCTCGATGGTGGCCCAGTCACCCTGACCTCGCCCGCGTACGACCTCTCCGCCTTCAGCGGCGCGCAAGTCTCGATGGCGGTTTGGTACTACTGCGACGACACGACGACGACTCCGACGCAGGCAGATCGCCTCCGCATCGAAGTCTCGAACGGCGGCGCGTGGGTGCTCATGGAGGAGATCAGCGCGAACCTCCAGTGGGCGGTCAAGACGTACAACATCGGTTCCTTTGTGCCGCTGACTGGCACCGTGAGTGTTCGCGTCATCGCGACCGACAATCCGAACAACTCGGTGACCGAAGCTGGTCTCGATGAGTTCTCGATCTCGGTGACGGAATGCGTCTCGGCCCCTGCTTGCCCAGCCGACCTCGACGGCGACGGCACGATCGACGCCGCCGACTTGGCAACGCTCCTCAGCTCGTGGGGTAGCCCGAAGAACGATCTCGACGGCGACGGCGTTGTTGCGGCAAGCGACCTCGCCACGATGTTGAGCTCGTGGGGATCATGCCCATAAGGGGTTCATGCCCATAAGGGGTTCGTGCCCGAAAGAGTGAATGAGCCAACTGGCTCGGCTTGCCTCCCCGGCGCGTGAGACATCGATGAAGCAAACTTCAGGGACTGCCTTCGGGTAGTCCCTGTTTGTTTGAAGCGTCGCGAGTGTGCCGCCACCGCGCGCAAGTTCAACGACGCGGATCTTCTTCTCGCCCAACGCGCCCGAGCGCAGGCGCCAGTCGTCGATAGGCCATTCGTTTCGCTACGATTCGCGCCCCGTGGCCGATCTACGAACCAGCCTCGCA
>JBJOHQ010000137.1:0-5544 GCA_046047595.1 Planctomycetota bacterium
AGTTGATTTGCGTGAGCGATGTCGGATGCGCGTCGAACGAGCGGCAACCGGCTTATGCCGCGCTGCGCGAGCGGCGGGTCGACTTCACCCAGCGTTCGTTGCGTGCAGTCGATTCGCTGACGAGCTTCTCGAGCAATTCGCGCGGCGAGTTCGCCGACACATCGGCGCCGATTTCTTCGGCGAGGCCAGGTGCGCGGTTGAAGACGCCGCCGCCGACCACGATCTGCAAGTTGTCGAACGCGCCGCTGCCACGCACTTCATCAATGAGTTCGCGAATGAACGGCGCGTCTTTCGCGCTCGACGCGAACACAAGAAGCGTGTCCGACTCGCGCTGGCCGAGTTCTTCGCGGATTTCGTCGTTCGCAACACCGCCGCCTGCAAAAGTGATGTCGTAGCCGTCTGCTTCAAGAAGATCGGCGACCAGTTGACCGGCGAGTTCTTCCGTCTCGTTTGGCCCGCAGAACATCGAGATACGACGACCGCGTGGAGCCTTCATTTCGAATCGTGCTTGCGCTTGATCGACGAGCGAGCGGAGAAGACGCGTCGCGTAGTGATGCGAAAGCGTGGTGATCTGATCCTTGCGATACATCGCGGCGATCGACTCGAGGAGCGGCCAGTAGATGTCCTTCGCGATGGTTTCCGCAGGAATGCCAGCCGCGTACACCGCGTCGACGATGTCGCGCGTGCCGCGACGATCACCAGAGACGAGAGTCGTGAAGAGTTGCTCGAGGACGCGGTCGAAGTTTGGAGTCGAGTTCGTAGCGAAGGAAGTCATGGCGAGAGGGATTTCTTCATGCGCGACGCACGCATCCACACGCGCGTCACCTTTGAGCCGAGTGCTCGGATCCTCCAAGCGTTTGCCTTCGCACCTTGCGTTGGCGACCACTCTTTCGGCGCATGGCGCGCGCGTTCGACAAGACCAACAGCGCGTGTTCAATAACACGAAAAAAGTGCCGTGAGATTGCCCAAACGCCTCACCGAGCGCGTCCATAACATGACAACCACTATGCAGAAGCCCCTTCGCAACCTCACGAGCGCGGTTCTTGGAACGACCTTGGGTCTGGCGGTTCCGGTCACCGCGCATGCGTCGCTTGATCCTTCGATCTATTTCGCGCCTCAAGATGACGGTGTGAAGACAGCGACCGTGCATCGTGAGGCAGAGTTTGCGTTGCCTGAGTCGCACAAAGCGGGCGAACCTGTGCGGGAACGGATTCTCGCGGAGATCACGAACGGCGAGTTGGAACTTGTTGTGGATTCCAAACTCGACGAGACCACCGTGGTGGCGGAGTTCGTTGTTGATGGCGCCGACGCGAAGGATGTCGAGCGCCGCGAGAAGAACGCGCGGCTCTTTGCGACGCGCTCGGCAGATGGTTCACTCGTCTTTCAGCCGATCTTTCCTGGCACCGAGATGCCGCGCGATCGCGTGAAACTCATCATTCGCACGCCTGGCACGGGTGACTCGATGGTGAAGAGCACGAATGGTGCAATCGTTGTGCGCGGAACATCGGGCGCGCTGCGCGCCATCACGAAGAATGGATCGATCAAAATCGCGCAGCACACTGGTGGCATCGAGGCGACGGCGCAGAAAGGCACGATTGAGATTGCGCTTGCAACCGATGGTGTTCGCGCGACGACGGCAAACGGCGCGATTCGCATTTCACTCGCCGACGGGAATGATCATCCGTTCAAGATTGAATCGAAAGCAGGCTCGGTGGACTTCGAACTCTCCGCACAGTTCGACGGCATGGTGCGCGTGACAACAGTCTCGGGCGCGATCACGCTTGATGACCCTGCGAAGCGCGTGCGTACGCCCGAGATTGGCGATCACAGCGTGACTGCGGAATACGGCGCGGCTGCAGGAGAATCGCGCATCGAAACAACCGCAGGCGCGGTGGTGCTTCGTTCGCGCGCGCAGTGAGGTTTCCGCGTCATCTCGGCTGCGGATCGGACGCGATTTCTTGCGTGCTGTCGGTCGTCACCGACGCGCCATTCTTTCGCTGCGGAAGTTGCGAAACCACCACGCCTGCGAGCATCAACAGCGCACCCGTGTACTGTTGCATTGTTGGTCGATCACCGAGAAATGCGATTCCGCAGATCATGCCAAACACGCTTTCAAGCGAGAGAATGAGTGCGGTATGCGTGGGTGGCGCCTTCTTTTGCGCGACGACCTGCAAGGTGAAAGCCACGGCAACGGGCAAGCATGCGCCGTACAGAAGCGCCCACTTCGCACGCGTGATGTTGTCAGCGGTGATTTCATCGCGCGCAAAGGCCACCACGAGGGCACCGACACCGGTCATCGCGAGTTGAATCAGCGAAAAACGAATGGGCTCCGCGTCTTTCGAGTAGACGCCCACGATCACCACATGAAACGCCCAGAGCAGTGCGCAAAGCAAGACCCATGGATCGCCGACGTTGATGTGAAAGTCGCGATTGATGCCGAGGAGAAGGAGTCCGATGATCGCTACCGCGACGCCTGTCCAGACGCGCCACCCGAGTCGATGGCGCGTGACCGCGATGGCGATGAACGGCACGAAGACGACGTAGAGGCTTGTAATGAACGCGCTGTTCGATGCGGTCGTTCCTGCGATGCCATGTTGCTGCGCGTTCGCGGCGAGCATCATGACGAGTCCAGCACTCAAACCTCCAAGCAGCGTTGCGCGCCGCGCCTTTGTGCGATCAATATGCGTCGGCCAAGGTGCAAAGGCGAGAAGCGGAAGTAAGAGAACTGTGCCGAGCGTGAAGCGCAGACCCGTGAACGCGAACGCTTGGAGATGCTCGCTGCCGAGCTTTTGCGCGACAAATCCCGAGCCCCAAATGACAGCCGCGGCGAGCAGCAGAAGATCGGCGCGGAACGTGGTGAGTCGCATCGCGTCAGTTCTTCCACGCCGTTGCTGGAACGGGCATTTTCTTACTCGCACCTGGCATCATCCACGACACACGCAAGAGATCCTGTCCTGCAGCTTCGAACATGCGAATCTCGATCGGATGCATGCCCTTCTCGAGAGCGACCGCGCCCGATTTCTCCGTCGCGCTGTGTGGTCCATCGTTGTCGACGACAACCTTGCCATGCAGCATCATCACGGAGCCGTCGTCTGAATCCACGAAGAAGCGATAGACGCCAGTCTCGGGGACATCGATGAATCCTTGGAAGACGAGCCCGAAGTTCTCCTCGCGCGGCTTGACGGCGACGGACGGTTCCGGCGCGACGCCTTCGCCAACTTTCTTCGCTTTCACAATCTCGGCACAGGTCTTGATCGACTCAGGTACTTCGTAGGCGCTGAAGCGCAAACCAGGATCCGCTTTCAAAGTTTGCACAGCCGTGATCGGATCGAGGTGTTCGAATTGCCGCGAAATGGTGCGCGTCACCGCGCGATCGCCGAGGAAGCCGCGGGCCTTTACCGTGGCGCTCTTCGAGAGCGTGATTGGTGTACCCGCAGGCGTACTCGAGGCGACCGGTTCGCTGCCGTCGGTCGTGTAGCGATAGGTAACTTTCGACGCGGGTTGTTTGACATCGACTTCGAGTGAGCCCGTGAAGCGGTCATCGGCCGCGTTGATTTCAGGAAGTGCCGCAACGGCGAGCGGTTCGGTGAGATCAACTGCGACGACGGTTGCGACTGGGTCGAGCGGCTCTGTTGGCAACTTGAAAACGACGGCGTCGCCATCGCGTTCAGAAGGCCAGAGATTGCGCGTGCGTTGACCAAGGATTTGCACGGCGCCGACGTCGCTCAAGAGCCCCGACAAACGAAGCGCTCCGTCCTTTGGCCACTCAAAGACAAAGAGATAGAGGCGATCACTGCCATCGGCGTTCTTCGCGCGCGTGATGCGGCCCCACGACGGAGGCTCGGGGAACGGATTTGCCTGCGTGTCGTAGATCGCGCGCGCGTTCGTCTTCATCCACGCGCCCATCGCGGCGAGGCGCTCGACACTCGGCGCAGGAATTTCACCTTCACCCGTTGGCCCAACATTCAGCAGGAAATTCCCGCCTTTCGACACGATGTCGATGAGCTTGTGGACGAGGTCTTGCGTCGACTTCCAATTCTGGTCGTACTTCTTGTAGCCCCACGTGTCGTTCATCGTCATGCACGTTTCCCAATCAACGCCCGCGGGCAAGCCCGTCGCGGGAATCTGTTGTTCAGGCGTGCCGTAATCGCCGCGGTAATCGCCTTCGCGCGTGATGCCTTCCATCCCCGAACGTCCCGTGTCGACGCGATTGTTGATGATGATGTCCGTATCGAGCGAGCGGCAATAGTCGTAGAGATCCTTGCCCATCTCGTGCGTCCACGTGCCTTCCCATTCGCCATCGAACCACAGAATGCCGACGTCGCCATACTTGCCTGACGTCAGTTCCTTGAGTTGCCCCTTCATGTACGCGATGTAGCGCTGGTAATCGGCGCCTTCCGTCGGACGTGTATCCCACGCACGGCGCGGAAGGTAGTCGGGGTGATGCCAGTCCATGATCGAGTGGTAGAAGCACAGCCGAATGCCCGCGGCTGTGCACGCATCCGCGAGTTCCTTCAACGGATCGCGCGGTGCGAACGGCGAGTTCGCGACGTCCCACTCGGTGAGCGCCGAATCCCACAAGCAGAAGCCATCGTGGTGCTTCGACGTGATGACGATGTACTTCATCCCAGCGTTCTTCGCGATGTCGACCCACGCCTTCGCGTCGAACTTCACAGGGTTGAACTGCTTCTGCAAGACCGCGTAGTCCTCGGGCTTGATCTGCGCGTTCGAGAGGAGCCACTCGCCGATACCCGGCACGCGTTTGCCGTTCCATTCACCCGCCGCAGTTGAGTACGCGCCCCAGTGGATGAACATGCCGAACTTCGCATCGCGGAACCACTTCATGCGTGCGTCGTGTTGTTCCGGCGTTTCGTTGACCAAGTTGACGCCGCCGTAGCGGGGGAGTTCTTGCTGCGCGCAAAGCGTGGTCGTGAAGAACGCGTGCGTCGAGGCGAGCGTGGCGAGAACGGCAAGATTGGCGAGCGTGCACATGGCGCGCATGGTACGGCTCGGGCACGGCGGCGACCTTCCGCGGAGCGGATGCGGCTAACTCCCGCGGATGCGGCTACCTCTCGCGGATGCGGCTACCTCTCGCGGATGCGGCTACCTTGCGCGGATGTCGACCGCGAAAGAACTCGTGAAGACCGAGCGCCGCATTTTCGTAACGGCAGATACGCACTTTCGCCACGCGGAGGCGCTCTCGATTTTCGGTCGACCGTTTGAGTCGGTCGATGCGATGGATGACGCGTTGATTTCCGCGATCAACGAAGTCGTTGGACCGAAGGATGTCCTCGTCCATCTTGGCGACTTCATGGTGAAAGGCGGCGGCCGCGCGTGGGATGAAACCGAACTTGCGCACGCGGAACGGCTGCGCGATCGCATCGCGTGTAAGCGCATCTATCTCTTGCGCGGCAACCACGACCCGCAAGGAGAGAAGCGTTTCGATCGACTGTTCGAGTCGGTGGACGACATCATCAGTGCGCGCGGAATTGCGGGAGTCGACGAGCGGATCGTTTTGTTCCATTACCCGATCGATCAATGGCA
>JBJOHQ010000138.1:0-2736 GCA_046047595.1 Planctomycetota bacterium
AACGTCGATGATCCGTGGCATCGTTCCATGCTGCCTTCGCGCGCGAAGTGTCTGCGCGTGAGCTTGCGCGATCCGTCGGCCGACGTGTTCGGGACCGTGCATCGCATGGGGCTCGATGCGATGGACGTCACGTTCCGTGGCCCTTGGGGCGTGCTTGAATTGCGACTCCCGCTCGTCGGTTCGCACAACGCGATGAATGCGCTCGAGGCGGCTTCTGCGGCGTGGGTGAATGGCGTCGATGCGGCACGACTTGGTGCGGCGCTCACGACGTGTCATGCGCCGCCGGGTCGGTTGCAGCCCGTGAACATCGGTGCAGAGGGATTCAGCGTGCTTGTCGATTACGCGCACTCGGACGACGCACTTGCCAATGTGCTTCGTGCGTTGCGACCGACGGTCCCGGATGGTGGTCGGTTGCGGGTCGTCTTTGGTTGCGGCGGCGATCGTGACCGCACCAAGCGCCCGCGTATGGCGAAGGTTGCATGCGAGGGCGCGGATCAGGTGATCGTGACGAGTGACAACCCGCGGACGGAGAGCCCCGACGCGATCATCGCGGAGATTTTGATGGGTGTTCCGAGCGAAGCGCGGTCGCGGGTGGAGGTTGAAGCAGATCGCGCGCGCGCGATTGAGTTTGCGGTGTCGACGGCGCGCGAGGGTGACATCATCCTGATCGCGGGCAAGGGGCACGAGGACTATCAAATCATCGGTACGGAGAAACGGCAGTTCGACGATCGACGCGAGGCCGAGGCGGCGCTGCGGCAGCGTCTCGGGCGCTGACACAAGCGGGTTCTCAAAAGCGGTGCCTGGCACGTGCCGTCGAGTGCCACGTACTGGGCGGCACGTGCCGTTCACAAAAGTATGCAACGCGAAGTCTCGGACTGAGCGGTCTTTGAGTAAAGGTGTGCATGGTGCCAGGCACGTGCCAGTCAGTGCCAGGCACTGCATGGCACGTGCCGTGCACCGTTCGGAATGCACCGTTCGGAATGGAGGTTGTTCGTGGTTCAAGTCACTTCTCAATCAACCCGTGCGCACCCTTTCACGGTGCACAGTCCATCCTTCCAGTCACTCGTGCTCGCAACCCGCGGCGAGGTCGTTCGGCGTCCCGCGAGCGAGCCGACATCTCTCACGACCGACACCCGCGGCGAACTCGCCGATGCCTGCTTCGTCGCACTCCAAGGCGAAACCTTCGACGGTCACGCATTTGTGCTCGCTGCTGCCAACGCGGGTGCCGCGCTTGCCGTTGTAGAAAAGACACCCGATGCGGCAACCCTCGCCGCACTTCCGACCGGATTCGGGCTCTTACGCGTCGCGTCAACCCGTCGCGCACTCGGGCTCATCGCCCACGCGTGGCGCTCAAGCCTGCGACAACTGCGCGTCGTAGCGATCACCGGCAGCGCAGGAAAGACCACCACGCGACGACTCCTTGAGGGCATTCTCTCCGCGGCAGGCCCCACGCATGCGAGTCCGAAGAGTTTCAACAACGACATCGGTGTGCCGCTCACGTTGCTCTCGACGCCAGACGACGCGAAGTTCCTCGTCGCCGAGATCGGCATGAATCACCCCGGCGAGATTCTCCCACTCGCGGAGATGGCTGAACCTGAAGCGGCGATCATCACGCTTGCGGGCCGTGCGCACTTGGAAGGGCTCGGCTCGGTCGAGGCAGTCGCGACGGAGAAGGCATCGATCCTCGCAGGGGTTTCGACCCACGGCTTTGGGGTCATCAATGGCGACAATGAGCCACTGATGAACGCAGTGCGTGCGCTGGCAGATGCCGATCGCGCGCCGCGCATCGTCACCTTCGGCCTCGGGCCCGCGTGCGCATATCGCCTTGCGGGTCGTACGCAGGCGGGCGGCGAAGGTGTTGCCATCGGGCAGGAGTTTGACGTGGTCTTCCCGCGCGCCGACGACGCCGACGGCAATCCGCTTCCGCCGTCCGCACGAACGCATCGTTTCTCTCTCCGCATGGCCGGCGAACACAACGCGCGCAATGCCGTTGCGGCGATCGCGGCTGCCGCCGAGATGGGGGTTCCGATCGAGTTGATTCGGCAGGGGCTCGCGAAGGTCGAAGCCTCCGACATGCGGCTCGAGAAACTCGAGATCGCGGGCCGAACGGTTTTCAACGATGCGTACAACGCGAATCCCGACGCGATGATCGCGTCGCTTGGAGCATTCGTCGAACTCGCACGCGAGGCTTCGCGACGCGTCATCATCCTCGGCGAAATGCGCGAACTCGGGCCCGACGCCCGCGCGCTCCACGAGGAAGTTGGTCGTCACGCCGCGCGTGCGTTGCGCGGCGAAGACGTACTCATCGCGGTTGGTCCGCACGCCGCCGCGCTCGTGGCTGCCGCGCGCGGTGCGGGTTTCGTCGGCTCCTCGGTTGCAAGCGAACTCTTCAGCGATGCATTCGCCGCCGAGGCCGCGGCCCTCATTCCAAAGGGCGCAGTCGTCCTCCTCAAAGGCAGCCGAGGGGCGCGGATGGAGCGATTCTTGGAGCCGCTTTCGGCGTCCTTCTCGGCGTCCTTCTCGGCGTCCGCAACGGCCGGTGCGCGCCTCGCCTAGGTTCGAATTTCGACGTTCCCGTCGGCGCTCGCCGCGTATCGCTGGAAAGGCGGCCGACGCCTCGCCGACTTTGAAGCCTCGCAGCTTCTCGGCCCGATGAACTCTCACCGCGAATGTTCTACATCCTGACGACGCGTTTCGAACAATGGCTTGACCAACTCGGTCTCTATCGGGTTGTTC
>JBJOHQ010000139.1:0-3202 GCA_046047595.1 Planctomycetota bacterium
GCGCCGCGCGCCTCACGCATGTCGTGCGCGGGATCGTCGCGCAAGATGAAATCACGCGCATCCAGCGCCAACTCGACGAGCGCACGCGCGCCGCGAGTTCGCTTTCGGAAACGCAATCGGCGTTGGCCCGCGATCTCGCGCGTGTCCGCGACGAGAAGACCGCGGTTGAATCGCGTCGCCGCGTCCTCGACGAGATGGGCCGCGCCCACGAAGGCCTTGGCTCGGGTGTGCGTGCTGTTCTCAACGACGCAGCGAAGTTCCCTTCGGTGCTCGGCGTTGTTGCCGACTTGGTCGACACCGATCGTGCGAACGCCGAAGCCGTCGAAGCGGCGCTTGGCGATCTTCTCGAACTCATCGTCCTCGAAGACGCGTCGCTTCTCGCGGGTCACGCGGAAAACGCGCTCTCGCTCCGCGTGCGCGTCGCCTTCGCCGCAGCAAGCGGCGGCCAATCAAACGAATTCGCACGCAGCCGTGAAGTGGCGGCGGCGGTCGGAGTCGTCCCCGGCGCAACTCCCCTTCTTGAACTCATTCGCATTGATCCGCGCATGCGCAAGCTCGCAGAGCGACTCTTTGCAGGCACGTTCGTTGTCGACACGATCGCGCGCGCCGTTGAGCTTTCACATGGAACGCTCGCTGGCTGCCGTATCGCAACGCGTACCGGCGCCCTCATCGATGAACGCGGTCGCGTGATCGCCAACGCGTCTGCCCGCGCGGATGCCGCCGGCGGCGGTTTCCTCGCACGACGCGCCGAGCACGCTGAACTCGTCGCGCGCTCGAATTCGCTTGCGTCCGAAATGGCGACGCTTGAAGAGCAATCGATCCAACTCGCCGTTGAATCGAAGGCTGCGCAGGAAGCAGCGCGCGCTGCCAACGCCGCGCTCGCCGAGGCGCGTCGCAGCGCACTCGATGCGCAACATCAAACCGAGCGCATCGAACAACTCATGCGCCAAATCGAGCGCCAGCGCGACGGCGCGAGCGCCGAGCGTGGACACCTCGTCGAGCGCATCAAGTCGAGCGAAGACGAATTGCGCACCGCGCATGAACGGCTCGAATCGCTCGCGACCGACGCGGGCACCGCGGTCAGCCGCCGCGACGAAGCGCGCGCGACGCTTGAAGCTGCGAAGGTTGTTGTGACCGAAGCAAGCGAAGCACTCTCCGCTGCGCGCGTGAAAGCCGCCGAAGCGCAGGCTGCACTCGAAGCGGCGCGCCGCGAGGAGCGCCACATTCAAACGCGCCTCGCCGAAGTCACGCGTCAAGATGGCGCGCTCAAGGAAAGCGCACTGCGCCGCGTCGCCGCGATCGAGCGCGCCGAGGCGATGCTCGAAGAGAGCACGGGCGAATTGCAACTTGCGTCCGCGGGCCTCGCGGAACTCGTCGGTGAGTTTGCTGGCATCGCCGAACGCCTTCGTGCGGCGCAAGCAGCCGTTGAAGAGGTTTCTCGTCAGGTCGATGCAGCGCGCACCGAGGCGACGCGCGTCGAACGCAATGCGCATGCCGTCGAATTGTCGCGCCGCGAACTCGAAGTGCGTCGCGAGAGCCTTGAAGAGCAGACGCTCTCGGAGATCGAACTTGATCTCCGCGCCACGTACGAAACCTATCTCGGTGAGCGCGCGGCGGAGGGTTTCCAAGCGATCGAGCGCGAAAGCGCACAGGCGGAAGCCGACGATCTCAAGGAAGCGATTCGCAAACTCGGCAACGTCAACCTCGACGCGATCGACGAACTCACGCAACTCGAAGTTCGCAACGAAGATCTCGCGAAGCAACTCGTCGATATCGACAGCGCCAAGACCAGCCTCGAATCGCTCATCAAAGAACTCGACGACGCGAGCAAGACGCGATTCCAAGAAACCTTTGATCGTGTGCGCGAAACCTTCGCTGGCCCCACGGGCATGTTCCGTCGCCTCTTCGGCGGCGGCAGCGCCGACATCTACCTGTTGCCGCTTGAGAATGGCGAAACAGATTGGCTCGAGTCGGGCGTTGAAATTCGCGCGAAGCCGCCAGGCAAGGAACCGCGCGTCATCAGCCAACTTTCGGGTGGCGAGAAGACGATGACGGCGGTCGCCCTCTTGATGGCGATCTTCCAGTCGAAGCCGTCGCCCTTCTGCATCCTCGACGAAGTTGACGCCGCGCTCGACGAGGCAAACGTCGAACGCTTCTGCCATGCGCTCACGCCGTTCCTCGACGTGTCGCACTTCATCGTCATCACGCACCACAAGCGCACGATGCAAGCGTGCCATCAGTTGTACGGCGTCACGATGCCAGAGCGTGGCGTGTCGCGTCGCGTGGCCGTCAAGTTCGACGAAGTTGGCGCGGATGGTCGACTTACGAAGGCCGCGAACGAACGCGCGGTTGCAGAGCCGCAGTCTGATGCTGAGCAAGCGGAAGCCTCGCCTTCGTTGGCGTCGGTCGAAATCGAAGTCATGCCCGATCGACCGAGCGTCGCGGAGAGCGAGAACGTTCCGCAGCATCCCAGCGGAGCGCTTGCGAACGCGTGGAACTGACGAACGACCAACTGCGGTCGATGGTGGAGCGTTGGCGCGATTGCGCTGCGCTTCCGGCGGTTGAGTCGTTCTTCGTCGGCGCGCGCGCACGAATCGCAGAAGTCGTCCGCGCGCAACGGCCGATCTGCCTCGCTTCAGGCGCGTGCTGCAACTTCGAGAAGTTCGGACATCGCATGTATGTCTCAGGGCTTGAAGCAGCGTTTGTTGTCGCGCGGATCGATGCCGCGCGGAAGGCACGCGCTGCGAACCCCCTGCGCGTCCTCGACATTGCCTCCGCACGCGACCGCGGCGATTGCCCGTATCTCGTGACGAACGCAAACGACCCTGCAGGTCGCGCGTTCTGCGGCGAGCATGAGGAACGCCCGCTCGGATGTCGCATCTTCTACTGCGACAAAGGGGCGGACGGCCGTGGCGCAGATTGGCAGAGCGAGCTCTACGAATCGCTCCACCGCGAGATCGTCGCGCTGCACGACGCAGTCGACGCGCCGTACCGCTACATCGAATGGCGTGAAGCGCTGCGGGTTGTCGCGGACGACCGCGTGCAGTCCATCTGAAATCAGCGCATCGCGCTTGTCTTGCGAGCGCGCGTATCTATACTCACGTCTATACAGTCGCTTCTTCTTGCGATGCCGCAGAGATCACCATGCACACCACACGCATTTTCATGAACGGCGCCAGCCAGGCGGTCCGGTTGCCTGCGG
>JBJOHQ010000140.1:0-3702 GCA_046047595.1 Planctomycetota bacterium
TGCTGCTGGGTTCCATGATCCTGATGCTCGGCCGCGCGCTTCGTGCGATCGAGCAGCGCCTCGAGCGCATTGAACGACTTGGTGAGCGGCGCTGACCGCGAACCCACTCGCCTGAAGCGAAACGCATCCGAACTCGCGCGTGTTGGCTGATCCGCGTACCTTTCGCGCGTGCGTCGTCGATCAGAGCCCGAGACATCGCCAACCGCGGAAAGCGCGCACCTCCATGCGCTCGATACGCAACGTGCGCGAGGCGGAGTTTCTCGGCGCAAAGCACTCGGTGCGCACTACACACCACCGGCGCTGGTTGATCATCTCATCCACGAAGCATTGCACGGCGTTCGCGCTCTCAAGGAGTTCGGCTCTTTCCTCGATCCTGCATGTGGATCGGGAAATTTCTTGGTCGCAATGGCGAAAGAGTGGGCGCGACGAACGAAAGAGCCCATCTCGGATGTGCTGCTCAATCGCGTGTACGGCATTGATGTTGACGGCGAAGCAGTGCGGCTCGCGCGCGAAGCGTTGCTCGCACTCTTGCCCGCGCGAACGAGTACCGCACTGCGTGCGCGGGTCGTGCGGGCACTTGAGTTGCACGTGATCAACGGCGACGCGCTCGATGTTGACGTCCGCGCGCGCCTTGGCGCTTCCGAATTCGGCGTCGTGCTTGGGAATCCGCCGTTTCTCAGTCAGTTGAAGCGGGGGACTGCCGCGTCGCGTGCGCGCGCGCGCGCCGTGAGCGTGGCGACACAGGGCGTGGTGCGTCGGTACGCCGACGGTGCAACCGCATTTCTCCTCGTGGGGCTTGAGTGCTTGAAGCCGCGAGGTCGACTCGCGTTTGTCATGCCGATTTCGTTTTTGTCTGCTGGTGACGCGGGAGCCGCCAGAGCGCGCACGCTCGAAATCGCGGGATTGAGGGCGATTTGGTCGGCACATGAAGGGTTCTTCACCGACGCAAACGTGCGCGTTTGTGGCGTGGTCTTGGAACGCAACGGAGTTTCACGCAGCCGAGGGGCGGCGTCTTCCGGACGCAAGAAATCGACATCAGTACGGCGAGCATTTGGAGCGGAGTTTGAACCGCTGCCGTCTTGTGCATGGTCGCCGAGCACGCGAGATTCGACGTGGTCGCCACTCCTCGCCGAAGCGTTTGGCGCCCCGCGTGCAGCGATGCAGATGACGGAAGGCGAATCGCTTGGAAGTTTCGCCTCGGCGACCGCCGATTTCCGCGATCAGTACTACGGATTACAGTCTGCCTTGATGGATGATCCCCGCGCGGTCGCGCCGCTTGTGACAACCAAGCACATCGATTTTGCGTGCAATCGTTGGGGTGCTTGCGATGTGCGCATCTTTCGAAACACGCGGCGACATCCGGCGATCAATGTCGAAGCGTTGTCGCAGCAGCCGAAGATGCGCGCGTGGCTTGAACAGCGTCGTACGCCGAAGGTGCTTGTCGCGACGCAAACGAAGATCATGGAGGCATGGGTCGATGAGGAAGGGCTCGCCGTTCCACTCGTTCCGCTTCTGACGGTCGTGCCTCATCGCGCGGCAGACCTCTGGAAAGTCGCCGCGGCGATCGCATCTCCAGTGGTCGCTGCGCGTGCGGTCGCGCTCTACGCGGGAAGTGCACTCAGTTCGGGCGCAATCAAATTGTCCGCGAAACAACTCCTCGCGATGCCCGTGCCGCGTGACATCACGCTCTGGAACGAAAGTGCGCGGATCTTTCGACAGATCTCGCGAGAACGCGATGAGGCGAAGCGCGCGGCGCTCCTCCTTGCGTTCGCTGAAATGTCGTGTCGAGCGCACGGACTCAAAGACGGGCCGCTGCAGGAGACGGTCCAGTTCTGGAAGGCGCGGGCGGGGATCGTTTGAATCGATGCGCACCAAAAAGCACATCGCCCGCGAGAAGCGGGCGATGTGGGGATTTCATTTGCACTCGCAATTCGCGAGCGACCTAAGAACCGCTTAGGCCGCGGCTGGGATCGCGGTCGTGTTCTTCTTCGCGACGTCGACGAGCGCGTCGAAGGTCTTCGGATCTTCGATCGCAATCTGCGAGAGCATCTTGCGATTCAGAAGAACGCCTGCGCGCTGCAGACCGTTGATGAAGAGCGAGTAGCGCGTACCGCGCATACGGCAGGCTGCCGTGATACGGGTAATCCAGAGCGCACGGAAATCGCGCTTGCGGGCTCGACGGTCGCGCCATGCGTAGCGCTTCGCACGCATGATGGCGACCTTCGCCTGTTGCTTGTGACGGGACTTCGTGCCGTAGTAACCGCGAGCCTCGCGGAGAAGCTTGCGGCGGGCCTGCGTGCGTGCTGCACCCTTACGTGCGCGTGACATGGTTCAACCTCTTGATTGCGACCGGCGGGGGCTTGGTACCACCCAAGCACTTCGGACCCGACGATCTTTGGTCCGTGATGTCTTTGCGAAGGACTTCGATGGAAGGTCTTCCAACGGAGTTCGTCGCGAGAAACGCTGTGATGTTTGTTTCGCTCGTTGTCCGTGTGCGTCAGACCGCAACGGCAACTTCGCGGGTTGCTTCGCGCAACTCGTGTTGCTCTTGCGAGAGCAGCGGGCGGAACAAGAGCTTGCTGAGCGCGCGGATGTCACCGGAGCGTGCGTAACGACGCTTGCGGTAGCTCTGGATCTGCGTGCCAGTCTTGTTCGACTTCAGGTGCCGGCTGTGCGGACGGCCGAAGCGAATCTTGCCCTTCTTAGAGATCTTGATGCGCTTGGCGAGGCCTTTGTGGCTCTTGTTCTTCGGCATAGGTTCTTCCGTTCTGGAGGGTCGATGAAGATAGCAGAACCCTTGGAAGACGCAAGGCCGTCGACCATGATCGCGATGGGTTATCGGAGAGCGGGCGCGATGAGGGGCTCGTGGGGCTGACGGTCGGCGAGACCGTCCGCAATTGTGAGTCACGATTGCGGGCTGAAATCCTCGCTCATTGCATGAGGAAGATGTCGAATCCGATCCACTCGACCGGAGCATCGACACCATCCTCAAGTTGCCCGCGATCCATCGGAATCCAGATGTTCTCGGAGTGACTCGGCATCTGGGCCGACGCGGGGAGAACAATGACGGGCGTCGCGACGAATTCCACCGAGCCATCGGTGAAGAGCAGATTCTGGCCGCGCCCATCATGTTCGGGGCTGTTCATCGAGAACGTGCCGACCGAGCGTCCGCGACGCATGAGATCAATCACGGGGTTGCGATCAGCGACAGCGGGGGCGCGGAATCCGCCGCCCCACGCGAAACTCGCCATTGCACTTGGCACTTGATAGGCGTAACCCTCGCCTGTCGAGTCGTTGCCGCAGGCCGTGCAACCTTCATGGCAGTACTGGCCGGCCACGAGTGGGTCGAGGTGATCGCTATTGCGATACTTATGCCAATTGCCGAGTGACGAAAGGTTCGGCAGCAATGAGGCCTGGATCGGCATGCTGCGGTGGTCGCCGTAGTACGCCGCGATACCGCTTCCGAGTTGGCGAAGATTCTCGCTACATCGGAGGTCCGCGTTTCGGCCACTCATCCACGCGAAGATCGGTGCGCCGACCGAGACCACGAGGATCGCGGCACAGGCAATGGCGATGAAGTCATGCCAGCGGCCCGAGCCCAATTTGGGTTGAGCCGCGGGTTCGAGGCGCATACGCGAAGCCTTCGCTTCTTCTTCACGCGCGATCCGGGCAAGCGTAAGGTCGACGAGACTCTCGTCCACC
>JBJOHQ010000141.1:0-4141 GCA_046047595.1 Planctomycetota bacterium
GGGCGCGTCAGGATCCGACGCGCGAGATCGGGCGAGAGGCCCAGCCGTGTGGCATCGACTTGAATAATGCACGGGCCGCCACCACCCGATCGGCACACCGTGAAGGAGCAGGTTTCGTCGAGCCCCATCGCGCGGAGAACTTCCAAGTCTTCCTTCGAAAGCGTCGCACCCGCCACCATCGCTCGATCGCCGCGCTTCAACTGCGTCAGGGGCAGTCGAATCGGGGTCTCGCGGGCGATGGGGTTCGGCTTCGGTTCAGACATGACGGCGGACATGGGTTTGGGATCGTATTGCGACTCAGTCTCAACTGCAAGTCTGTCGACGGGTCTTCCACGGGGGAATCACGCCAACGGCAGGCGTTTCATCGCCTTCTGTCACCCGTCGGCAACGCCATCAAGTCACGCAGAACGACAACGCGCCCAGCCATGAGGCTGGGCGCGTCGATTCACTCGCGATGCGTCACTCGGGAAGGGTCGTGGAGGTCATTGCATATGCACAATCTTTGCGTTTGGTCATTCGCAGGCACCCCACGCCCCCAGTAGCAACGAAAGATCGGACGCGCCAACGACTTGGTCGCCGTCGAGGTCGCCCGCAGCACCTGAGAGACCCCACGAGGCGAGAAGCAGCGAGAGGTCGGCTGCACTCACTTCGCCGTCTTCATTGATGTCTGCAGGGCAACTCTCACCGAAGGTGCCCCAGACCGTCACTGTCCAATTGTGGTCCTCGAACGGGCCACTGATTGGGATGAAGTTGGTGACGCCGCAGACGGGCGAACGGAGATAGGTTGGTGTCGTCTCGGGCGCATTCGTGCCCGCGAACGACGCGAAGCCCTGGTCGGAGTCACTCGTCTTGAGGACGACAACTGGATGACCGATGAAGTCTGCGATGTTTCGCGGGCTCGCGAGCTTCCAACGATGCACCGTTGGCCAATTTGATGTTGTTGTCCACATCTGAATCACGCGCGACTCAACAAGCACGAGATCAACGCCGACACGCACTGGCGCGCCTCCGTCGACATCGTCGTACAACTCTATTAAGGCGTTGTTTGTAGTACCGCCGATGTGTTGCCATCCGAAGTCAATCACTTCGAGAGTTCCCGAAGTCTCGAGCGCAAGTTCGGGGAATGGCTTCGCGAATTCGGTCGCAGACGAGATCCCTTCGATGGTGCACGAGACTCCGATTCCTGGTACGAGCTCAGGCGGATTCGTCGAAGAGATTTGATTTGGAGGAAGTTCGGCAACATCGTCGCCAACGGACGCGCAGAGTGTGGAAGTACCGATGACGCGCAGGCTGTAGCTCGGCGCATCGCATCCGGAACCGACGACGGGATTGACGGCGCGCACCACGATCGCGTGCTCGCCCGCGGGGAGGCAGAAAGACGTGGTCGTCGTGGTGATTTCACAACTCGTGGCATTCAAGACCGCGTAGTTTGCCTGTTGGCACAGGAGTTGATCCCGCAAAAAGACGTAGGCGGGAACCTCCGAAGTGCATTCGATCTCAATTTGCATTCCGAGCTCAAGCGAAAGTAGGTACCAGTCGCGATCCTGCGGAACGCCAGCGACTTGGAAAGCGAATGAGCCCGAGACCGTCTCGCCGAGCGCAATCTCGGTGAAACCCGTCGAAGTGGTGCAGCCACCGTTGGTGTCCGCTCCGCAGCCTTCGCCGTCGTCGCGCGTGGCAACCAGATCCTCGCAAACGGGAACGGTGATGGTCACGGCGCCCGCGGGGAAGCTGTCGCGCGCGATTGAGGCGATGCGCACGAGGTAGTAGTCGTCGCGCTTCACGGGAATGCTCGTCGACTCACAACCTACCGGCGAACCCAGACTCGACGTAACTGTGCGGTTTGGGAGCTCAGCGAAGTCGTTCGCATCAACGGTTTGCCCGAGGCCGTAGATCTCGAGCCAAACGGCTGCGTTTGCGGTGCCGCAGGTCGAAACCTGTACGGTTCCATTTCGCCGTGCGCGGTACCAATACCAGATGTCCTGAGCAGTCGCAGTGCCATCGCCTGGCGTGACGAAGGGGCCGTCACTCGTCGCGCCGCTCATATCAAACGGGAGCGTGATCGATTCAGTGATCTCGGTTCCAAGGAGCGTTGCGCTCGACCCGTTGATCGCAGCCGCGCAATCATTCTCCACCGTGCCCCCGTTGCACTCGTAGGCCCAAGGGAGAGTCACTGCAATGCGGCCTTGACCAGCCGGAGTGCCGATTTCATTGTCCACTCGTGCGAGATACGTGCGGCCTGCGACGGCGTTGAAGGAAATCTGGTCGCCGAGGTTGCCGCAGAAGTCATCGAAGTCACACGCGACGCTCGCCGTCGAGAGGTTGTTGAAGTCGAAGTTGTCAGGATTCGTGCCGAGGTCGTAGACCGCCGCACGCGCATTGAAGTTCGTCAATCGACAGGTGCTGATGGATGCAATGCCCGACTGTGTGGCGGTGAATCGCCACCACAGACTCTGGCCTCGCAAGCCACAGGTTGCGGGGCCATCGGGCCGTGCAGTGATCAGCGAGAATGGATACGCCCCCGATTCGTCGATCGCTGTCGCATGGGTTGCGCAGTCATTCGTCGGGCCGCCCCCGTCAGGATTGCAGAAGTAGATGTACGGTGCGCAATTCGCCGTCGCGATCTCCGCGCAGCCGATGTCCCACGCCGTCTCACAGCAGGTCGGGTCGATCAGACAGACGGCGTTGCAGCAAGTAGGCGAAGCGCATCCCGGGGTCTTGTGCGGAACGTTGCAGGACTCGCCCGAGGTGTCGCAAGCGCTGGTTTCGCCGTCCATGATGGCGATGGTGATGTTTCCGACATCTGTCGCGGCAACTCCTGAGGCACGGACATAGAGCGCGCCAAAGAGGAATCCGTCGCTGCCGGACCAGTCGTTGCTCAAGTCCATGGTCAGCGAGGCCCCGCCCGCGCCGTCACAGGACTTCGCGCCGAAGCCCGCGCACGCGATCTGCGATAGGCAATCGCGGCACGGTCCCGACCCCTCGCATTCGTAGCGGTAGATCGCAATGTTGGTCGGGAAATTTGACCCGCAGGTCGAAATCGTTGTGAGACCGTTCACGCTCGGTTGCAGGCGGAACCAGATGTCGGGGCCGAGGAAGATCTCACCGCACTTCGAGAAATCGCGTGGGAATTCGGCCGTTGCCTCGACGGTCGAGAAGCCACTGTGAACCCCAAGACCGATGGTGGTCGGGCTTGCGCAAGTGTCGTTGGCGGGGGGTGCGGCACTGGCGCTTGTCGTAAGAGCGGCGGCAACGAAGCTGAGGGCAAACCTGGGTTTCAACATGGGTTTCATCGTGGATCTCAACATGGAAGACGCTGTGTTCATGGCGGCTGTCACGCGGCGAAGTCGGAGTTTGAGGTCTCGGTGTGGTGCGGCTGGAGTCGCGCGCAGCACCGCGCCCCACGTTGGAGTAGTGGCGGGCAGCCTCGGAATGGACGCGAGAAATGAAACTATTTGTGAAGCCGTCACCGCGACGTGCTCGGTGGCAACGGAGGTCGCTCCACTGAGGCGCTCGTGGGTTCTGAGGCGCTCGTTAGGTTTGTGACCCTTGTGGGTTTTCGTGACCCTTTGTGGTTTTGCCACCGTCGTGGTCGTCGGGTCTGCCGCTTGGTCCGCTTCTTGGTCTGCTGCCGGGTTCGCCGTCGAGGCCGAAGAACTCGCGGGAGTCGTCGCACCCAATCGCGAGTGATTCCGAGAATCAGAACGAGACGGTTCCTCGGGGATCCGGCTCCGACGAGGGAGTTGAGCGAGAAAGTGCCTCTCGCTGAAGGGGTGGTTCGATTGAACCGATCACCCCACCATGCGCCTCTGGTTCCAGCGCATGGCTTCCTTTCTCCGCGCGGACGACACTGAGGTGGCGTCGGTGCGGGCGATCCTACGAACGGCGGCGCTGCGGTCGGCCTCGATCGGCGTCGGGACGCTCGATGGCGTCGCGCTCCCGAGCCCGCTCTCGGGTCACGTCGAGGACCTCGAGGAGGGCCCTGCGGGGGCGCTTGTCATTAGCCGTCCGCACGACGGACCCGCGCGGCGGGAGTTGGTCGCCGGCGAAACGTTGCATCTCTCGATCGCGGCCGACAGCGGGTTCCATCATGGCGATGTCGAGGTGATTGGGCGCTGGACCGCGGGCGTTGGCGCGATGA
>JBJOHQ010000142.1:0-6879 GCA_046047595.1 Planctomycetota bacterium
GTCGGTATGTCAAGCACGATGCCGCCGCACAACGTGCGCGAAATCTGCGCAGCGATTGTCGCGACGATTGATGATCCACTCATCGCAGTGGATCGCTTGATGGAATTGGTGCCTGGCCCTGATTTCCCGACGGGCGGCATCATCATGGGTCGTCGCGGCATCATGGAGGCGTACGCCTCGGGCCGCGGTCGCATCGTTGTTCGCGGTCGCGTGACGCACCAAAAGTCCGCCGGTCGCGATGTGATCGTGATCGACGAGATTCCGTATCAAGTCTCGCAATCCGCACTCATCGAGAAGATCGTCGAGGCCCACAAAGAAGGCCGCATCGAAGATATCTCACAAGTTCAGAATCACTCCGGCCGCGATGCGCGCACGCGCATTCAGATCGTGCTCAAGAAGGGCGCGGATCCAGCGACCGTCGAGAAGCAGCTCTACGAATTTACGCCGCTTCAATCGAGTTTCTCGATTCAGAACATCGCGCTTGTGAAGCATCAACCGCGCACGCTCTCGCTGCGCCAGTTGATTCAGTGCTACATCGATCATCGCTGCGAAGTCATTCGTCGGCGCTGCGAATTCGAGCTGCGTCAAGCGCGTCAAGCTGCGCACAAGTTGGAAGGTCTGATCTACGCAGTTTGCGACATCGACGAAGTCATTCGACTCATTCGTACGAGTCGCACGCGCGAAGAAGCGATTCAGCGGCTCATGGAGCGCGCGTTCCGCATTTCGCCAAGTTATTCGCGCATCGAACTCGTGCCGGAACGCCTGATTGCTCGCGCGGAGAAAGCCTTTGCGGATGGCAACGGAGGCGTGCGACTCACGCGCGTCCAAGCCGACGCAATCGGCGCATTGCGCTTGATTCAACTCGTTGGCCTCGAGATCGAGAAACTCGCGAGCGAACTCAACGAGCTCCTCTCGAAGATCGATGAACTCGAAGCAATTCTCGCGGACGCTGCGAAGATTCTCGCGATTGTGCGCGCGGACACCCTCGCGCTCGCAGAGCGATTCGGCGACGAGCGACTCACCTCGATCGAAGGCAACGAAGCCGAAGATTTCGAGATGGGCGAACTCGTCCCGCAGCACGTTTGCGTGGTGACCGTCAGTCATGCGGGTTACATCAAGCGCTTGCCGCTCGACACCTATCGCACGCAAGGCCGCGGCGGCAAGGGCATCAAAGGCGCGGAGCAGCGCGACGATGACTACACCGAGCACGTCATGGTTTGCGGCTCACACGACGACCTCTTGTGTTTCACCGACACAGGCCGCGTGTTCCGCATCAAGGTTTGGCAAATCCCCGAGCAGGCGCGCACGGCGAAGGGCCGCGCGATCGTGAATCTCTTGGAGTTGCGCGAAGGCGAGAAGGTCAAGACTTTCCTTCCGATCGAAGATTTCGAGAAGAAAGAGGATTACCTCGTCTTCGCGACGCAGAAGGGCCGCGTGAAGCGCACGAGCCTCAAGGATTACCGCAACGTCAATCGCGGCGGCATCATCGCCATCGCGTTGAACGAAGGCGACAATCTTGTCGGCGTGATTTCGACTTCTGGCGTTGATCATGTGCTTCTCGCGACGAAGGAAGGCATGGCGATTCGCTTCGAAGAAGACGACGCGCGCGTGATGGGCCGCGACACCGCGGGCGTCAAGGGCATCGAGCTCGCGGATTCGGATGCCGTCGTCGGCATCGTGCGTTGCGATGATGTGCGAGCGCTGCTCACCGTCACCTCGCGCGGCTTCGGCAAGCGCACAGCGTTTGGCGAGTACCTCGTCCAAAGTGAAGATGGTTCAACCCGCGCGCAATCACGCGGCGGTAAGGGGCGCATCGATATTCAGACGAACGACAAGAACGGCGAAGTGGTTGCGGTGCTTCCGATCGCAGCGAGCGACTCGGTGGTCGTCGTTTCGTCGAGCGGCATGCTCGTTCGAACGCCCGCGGCAGAGATTCGCGAGGTTGGACGCAACACGCAAGGCGTGCGCGTCGTGCGGCTCAAGGATGGCGATCAAGTCGTTGGCGTCGCGAGCGCTCCCATGGAAGAGGGCGAATTGGCGGAGTCGAACGGCGATGCGAGCGGCGCATCGAATAGCGCATCGAGCAGCGACGTTGGCGCGACACCTGAAGCGGGCGATTCTTCAGGACAGAGTTAACCCATGTTCCGCATCCGACGAGTTCCTCACGAACCTCGCATCGAGCTCGCGCCGCTGATCGACGTGATGCTCTTCTTGCTCACGTTTTTCATTTACAGCGTGATGATGATGGAGCGCGTCGACCTCGTGCCGATGGAGTTGAAGACGTACCAATCGGGGAAGGCCGCGAAGCCGTCGCCTGCCGCGACGATCTCAGTCGATCTCAACGGTCGCCTCTACCTTGATCGCGCACCCGTTGCGCTCGATGAACTCGCATCGCGCCTCGAGGAAATTCGCGCGACCGCGCCTGATCTCGTCGTCTATCTCGCGCTCGCCGATGGCAACGCGGACGTCGATCGTTCTGCGCTTCTCCTCGATGTTTGGGATCGCCTCCAACCAGGCAAGTTCAACGTCAATATTGTCGGACGGCAACGCCGAGGCTCGGTGATCCGCGACGCACAAACTCCTGCAACTTCGCCGCCTGCGGTTGGCCCGACGACGCCGGCTGGAATACCGTCGGGTTCACCAGCTTCGACGACCGATTCCTCGAACACCCCTTCCTCAGCATCGACACCGACACCGACTCCGACACCATCCACCACTCCGTAATGGCACCGTGGCTCCGCAACAACCTCCCGATCGTCATGGCGTTCACGCTCAGCGTGTTGCTCCATGTCTTCGTGTTGTTTCCGGCGCTCGGAATCTTGGGTCGTGACGATCATGCGTTCGATGGAATTGAGGGCGCTGCGCTTGAGAGTGAAGTTGAAGAGCCACGCGATGATGCAAGCGGAGACGAACAACGCGACGCGGGACGCGACGACGCGCAGGCGCGCGATGCGCGGAGCGTGGAGAACGCGCGCGTAGCACTCCAAGAACGACGAAATCGCGATCACGCGCTCCCACGCGAAGAACAAGAAGAGGTCAGACTCGGCATCGACGAGAGCAACGCGACCACGATGAACTGGATTGGGTACGAGGAGTACCAACAGCATCTCGCGGAACTCGCGGAGGTGGAACAGGCGGCATTCCGACTCGAAGTTGCCGCGGGTTCGCGAGGTACGGAGCAAAAGCCACTGCCTCCATCGGAGCCCGCGCCTTCAGTTGCCGTTTCTCCAAATCCAAGCCCGCTGCCTCTGCCGGCGGGTGAAGCGGGAAGCACCGCCCCGCTGCCGACAAATCTCGTCCTTGAGCCTTCGAAGGAACCTTCGAGTACCCCGCCCTCGACTTCACCGACGGAGCCGTCGGTTGCACGCGGGAGCGACGCTGAGCGCGCGATTCCGCTTGCCCCTCCAGAGCCGCCCGCGGCGACGATGCCGCAAGTCGATCCGGCAAGCGGCGATGCGCCGCCGTCTGAATCTGGCACCGAAGCCGCAGGACCGGCGACGGAACCGCAGATTGAGCCGCGCACCGATCCCGCGGCCGAGCCAGATCCTTCGGACATCGATCCGAGCAAGCCACAGAACCCCGCTGCGCCGGGAGCGGCACCCGATGTGCCCCCGCGCGACAATGCTGATCCTTCAACGACGACTGTACGGCCCCCCAACGAGGCGCCCGAGCAGCCCACGGACCCTGTGCCTGAGCCGAATCCAACGCCGTCGAGTGAATCGACGCCGAACGCGGAGAATTCGGTGTCCACGAAGAGTGGAACGCAAGGCGGCGGCGTACCTGGCCCCACGCCGGTCGACGGTGCGCAGAGCGCGCCAACTCAACCCTCGCCTGCGGGCGCACCTGGCGACACGACTGCTCCGACGGGCGAACTCTCAGATCGTGAGAGCGACCCGACATCGATCATCGATGTGCCGATGGCGAACTGGCAGAACGGACGACCGCTCGCGGCGAAGGGCATCACGCTCAAGCCCGTGCGGCCGCGTTTCACGACGTTGAATTACGTCGATGGCGTTGCGCGCAATCCAATTGGCGAACTGGTGATTGGTCGCGATGGCGTCCCGCAAGCGGCGCGACTCGTGCGTTCGACCGGCAACGGCAGCGTTGATGAGGCGATTCGCAACGCGCTCTACAAGTGGCGCGCGAGCGGCAAGCAACTCGAGAAACTCAAGCCAGGCCAAACGGTGACGATCCGTCTTCGGATGATCATGTTGGTGGACTGAATGGAGCGCTCGCGACTAGCCTGCGGGGCGGCTTCGCCGCGGCCGCAGGCCTTCGCTCGCTCTGGCCAGCTCCCCTCGGAGTGAATCCGAGGGGGCTGAGACGCGTCGTGGTTAGAGCGCTCGAGCGCGGCTCTTGCCGCGCCCTCGCTCTGGCGTGAGCCACGCCAAAGGGAGCCGCCGCAGCGGCAACCGAGACAACAACGAGCGCTCGCGACCTAGTGGCGCGCTTCACGCCAAGCGGCGGCGCCACTCGTCGATGCGGTGGTAGTCCGTCAGGTCGTACTGGATCGGCGTCACCGTGATGAACCGCTCATGCAGCGCTTCGACATCGGTTCCTTCCTTCGTGTGGAAGAACTCCATGCCGTTTCCGTTCGGCCAGTAGTACGGCCGACCGTCCGGCGCGACGCGGCGCTCGTAATTGTCGATCCCCGCAGCGGTGTTCATGGTGACCACCTTGATCTTCGGCATCGGCGTGTCGGCCGCATGCGTGCGCGGCACGTTGATGTTGATGACGTTGTGCGGGTCGATCTTGTGCTTCAACACTTCATCAATCGCATGCCGCGCAATCTCCGCAGCACGACGCCAGTGCGGCGCGCCGCCACCCATGTGAAGACTCACCGCGATTGCTGGCACACCAAGAAACGCCGCTTCGACGGCAGCGCCCACGGTGCCCGAATAGATGACGTTGATCCCAACGTTCGCGCCCGAGTTCATGCCTGAAATCACCACATCCGGTCGCGTGCCAGCGCCGAAAAGATCTGGCCACAACCGCCGCAATCCGAGTTTCACACAGTCTGCAGGTCGCCCATCGACGGCGTACCCGCGCATCGATTCGTTGGGCGCAACTTCCTCAATCATCAGCGGCGTGTGAAACGTGATGCCGTGACTTGTCGCGCTTTGCACGTCCGCTGGCGCGACGGTGACGACTTCACCCAAATCGCGGATCGCTCGATGGAGCGCTTCAATGCCAGGTGCGTGAATGCCGTCGTCGTTGGTCAGGAGGATCCGCATGGGGGGCGCAGTGTACGGTTCGTTTCGCTCGCCGGAGGATTGCTCAGCCGCGACGATGCCACGCGCGCCGCGGTCGAACCGCTGCGTTAGGATGCGCGCGTGTCGCTGTTGGGCATCGCATTGCTTTTTCCCTGCGTTCTCCTCGCGTTCGTCGCGTGCATTGTTTTCGTACGCCTTCAACTCGCGGAACATGGAATTCCCCGTGTCGCCGACGGCGACCAACTGCCGCCAGCCTCGGGCCTCCTCTCGATCGTCATTCCCGCCCACAACGAGGCGCGGGTCATCGAAGAGAGTGTCCGCACGCTCCGTCGCCAAACGTTTCGCCAATTTGAAGTGATCTACGTCCTCGACCGCTGTACCGACCGTACGCGCGAGTTGCTTGTGTCCGCGGCCGCTGGCGACTCGCGCATTCGATACATCGAGAACCACGATTGCCCCGCGGATTGGGCGGGAAAGTGCAACGCCTGCCGCGTTGGTGCCGCCGATGCGAAGGGCGATTGGATTCTCTTCACCGATGCCGACTGCCGCTTCGAGCCAAACATGCTCGATGCCATGTTGGCCATCGCCGCTGCGCGCCAGACCGCGCTCCTCTCGGCGGTTGGACGACTGACCTTCCGCCGCTCCTTCGAACGGCTGCTCCAGCCTGTCGCCGCGTTGGTTCTCTTCCGCATTTTCCCGCTCGACAAAGCGAATCGCGAGGTCAACCGCTGGCCCTTCGCAAACGGTCAGTTCCTGCTTTTCCGGCGTGACGACTACCTCGCGGTCGGCGGGCACGAACTCGTCAAGGATGCGCTGCTTGAGGACCTTTACTTCGCGTGGCGCCTCGATCGCAAGGGCGCACGATTAGGTGTGGTCGATGCGTCGAAGCGCATGGAAGTCTCGATGTACGAAAGCGCGGCCACCATGCGCAGCGGTTGGACGCGCATCTTCATTGAGTGCTGCGGCCGTCGGCCGCAACGATTGATGACAGCGGCCGCGGAACTTGTCTTTCTCTCCGTGGTTCTTCCGATTTGTGCGGCGATCGCAGCTGTGGTCGGTGCAATGGGCCTCGCGCGTGGCGGCGAAGAACCGTGGACGCTCTTCGTCGCAGGAATCTGTTCGATCGCCCTCGCGCTCGGCGTTGTTTCCGTCATCTACGCTCGACAATGCGCACCAATCCTGTGGGCATTGGCGCATCCGATCGCGGCATTCCGCGTCGCCACTTGGCTTCTCAGTGGCGCGCGCATGCTGACACGTCGCGTCCCCATTCGCTGGGGTGGTCGCGAATACATACTTGAACCGCGCACGCGCACAACCAAGCAAAAGCGCGAACGCGAAACGCCGACCTCTGCGTGATTGAATTGCCGCAACGCGCGCCACCCGCTGCGCCACGCGCTGCGCACGCTGCTACCCTCTCCGCTTCGCCTCTCCACTTTGGCCATGTACGCACCGCTCCTCGCGAACCGCTACCTCACATCGCGCATCATTCCGTTTCTTGCGGTCGCGGCGGTTGCGCTGTGTGTTGCGCTCGTGATCGTCGTCGTAAGCGTCATGTCGGGTTTCCTCGACATGGTGCGCAGCTCCGGAAAGACGCTCATCGGCGACGTCGTCGTCACGCGCGACATCGTCGGCATTCCGTACTACCAAGATTTCATTCGTGAAATCG
>JBJOHQ010000143.1:0-5759 GCA_046047595.1 Planctomycetota bacterium
CAGGCCTCCAGTTACTTCGTCACCCGCACGCTTCGATCGTGCAACGCGACTCTGACCATGTCATCGGTGGGTGTTGCATCACTGTTGCAACGTTGCAACACCGCTACGTCAGCGAGGCACCAAACCGCACGCGTTGACCTCCACTTGCAACGCCCGTATCGACAGGCCCGAAAAGAACGCGCGCCGCAGAGAAGGCCGCATCTCCCATCGATTCAAACTCCACGCTGGCACGGTCATTGCAATGTCTCTCCCGTCGCGTATCCCGCGACGAAGACCGCACAACCAAAGAGGAGAATGACACATGGACGAGATCAACTTCCAAGAGAAGATGAACCAGATTCTTGAGCGCATCCGCGAATTGCCCGCGAATCAAGCACCAGCCGCCGTTGAGGCCGCCGACAGTGCAACAGCTCGCCGCGAACGCGTGCAGAGCTCGGTCAACGAACTCCAAGATGCTCTCGATTACCTGCGCCTCAGCGTGAAGTACCTCGTCTTTGATCTCGAGGCGACTCGCCGCGAGAACGCGTACCTCCGCCGCATGATCGAGCAATCGAATCGTGAACGCGAGCGCAACCAACGCCCAGAAGAGCGCACGGACGAAGAGCGTCCTGATTTCGGCGCGAACGGTTGGGAATGAATCACACGTCGGGTCCCCGCCGACGGCTCGGACGATGGATGACTGCGGGAAACCGCGTCTCCAGAGTCGTGGCGGATTTTGAGAAAGCGGAGAATTCGCAAGAGGGGCAAGTCTCCGCATCGTTCTCACGAGGGACAGGGAAAGGGACACCTCGCTGAAGAACTCAGGGCCGATCCAGAACGCGACCAGACCACACGGTCTGGTCGTGTTCGTTTTGGGTTGCGAGCAAAATTCAACGCCGCGCGGGTGCGGCAAGGCGAAGCTCGATCGAGGTCGCTTCGTCGCGCGCGAGTTCAATGACGAGATGCGTCGCGCCGAACTCAGGTTTCACCTCCGCGCCATGCACGAAGAGTTGAAGCCGTTCGCCTCCGACTGTTTCAAGCGGAATATCAAGGGTGAGCGCTCGACCGCTCGCCAGTCCATGAACAAGATATTTGCGCTTGACCGACACCCCTCCATCGTTCGTGAGTCGGCTCCCCCACTCCTCGACCCTGACCATGGGCGCATCCGTATCGAACGGCGCTGCCAACTGATCATCGGTGCCAACGCGGCGCTTCACTCGCGCATCCAATCGATATTCGGCGCGCCAAGAACAATCCTGCGACATCAATTTGTCGGCGCTCTGCCGACTCCGCGGCTCTTCGGCGTGCGCTTCGGCGTGCGCTTCGGCGCGTGCTTCGGCGCGTGCTTCGGTGTGCGCTTCGGCGCGTGCTTCGGTCAGCAGCGCAAGCCTGAGTGGTTCTGGCGGATACCCATCACGAACGAGGGCGAGTCCGCTCGAAGCGTCGCGCCACGGAAGCGCGAGTTTCTCAAGTGTTTCCACAAGTAGAGAAGCATCTGCTGTTGCTTGCGGGAAAGCAGAATCGGACCCGACTGGCGCGCTTTTCTTGCGCTCCTCGCCTGCCACACGATCACTGGACGCACAACCGACGCTCAAACTCAAACTCATCAATGTCATGCACGTCATCCACGCAACACACGTCATCGCAGTGCACACAGCGCCCGAAACGCACGACACACATTTCGTGCCACCGCGCGATGCTGCCAGACACCCATCTGTTTGCGTCAAGGCTCGTCGCATACAAGCGCAGCGTACCCAAGTCGAGCGCGTGCACCGCTTGCGCGCAATTTTGCGTCAAGTCAGAAACGCACAAAGCACCGCAGACTCTTCATCGGAAAACCAGTATTCACGCGAGAGATGAAGCAGTGCTCGCGCGTGCGCACGTTGCCGCTCCACACTCCAAGTTTGTGCACGGGTCCGCTCAATGAGCAAATTCAAGAGAAGAGAAATGCTCGCAGCGCCAAAGGGCCCGCGATTACCCTCGCTGTTTCCTGGCATTCCAGCGAGCGGGTCAAACACGCTGCGGGACGGCATCGAGCCCACATCCAAGGGCGATTCACGTCGCTCAAGCGGGTGATCGCTCGGGCCACTCACCCCACTCGCAGGATCGCCCGAGGATGCTCCGGGTTCCCGTTCACGTCGTTCGGTTGGATCTACGAAGTCATCGCGTTCCATGCGTTCCGTCCTGTGCCGCATGATGCCCCCGCATTTGCAGCAACACACCTACGTCGCTCGGGTGTTGCGGTTCGCAGATTGGCTACAGTAAGCGCCTGCAATTCGCACTTCGGCCTTTTCAAGCCGCCGTGCTGAAGACGCAGGCCATCACAACCAAAGCCGATCTCCCTATATCGAAACCCCCGATATCTAGAACCGCGATATCTCGCTCCCCGACGTCTAAAACCGCGACATCGAAACCCGCGACATTTCGTTCCCGACATTTGAAGGCTCGCAATCCAGATGAGCGCCCACACCCCAACTCCAAATGCCGCCTCGGCACTTGAAATCAACACGCTTGGGTTTCGGTATCCGAGCGGCTTCGAATTGAGCTTGCCGAGTTTGACCCTCGCCCGAGGCGAAGAGTTGCTGCTCGTCGGACGATCTGGCTGCGGTAAGAGCACACTGCTTCAGTTGATCGCAGGATTGCTCGACCCAACCACGGGATCGATTCGCGTGGGTGGCACCGACATTCATGCGTTGCGCGGCGCGGCACGAGATCGATTCCGCGGCCGCTCGATCGGCATGGTCTTTCAGACGTTCAACTTGCTGCATGGATTCACCGCGCGAGAAAACGTGCTCATCGCACTCTTGATGAGTGACCTTCCAAAGACCGACGCGGCAACACGTGCAGAAACGTTACTTCGTTCACTTGGCCTTGATCGCCTCGATGCGTTAGCCGAAGAGCTCTCCGTCGGACAGCAGCAGCGCGTTGCGATTGCACGCGCACTTGCGTGTCGCCCGACTCTCGTGTTGGCCGACGAACCCACTGCGTCGCTCGACCCTGAAAACGCGCTGAATGCCGTGCGCGTCCTTCGTGATGCGTGTCGCGATGAAGGTGCTGCACTCCTTGTCGTTTCGCATGACCCCGCGCTCGAATCACACTTCGCGCGTCGCGAACGACTCGAGCAATTGCGCGAAACAAATGCTTCGTATGCCGCAGGAGGTGTTCGATGAGTGACCTTGCGATTGTGCTTCGAAGCCTCCGCGTTCGTGCGCTTTCAACCTCGATTGTCATCGCACTCGTAGCGATTTCTGCTGGGCTTCTTCTCGCGATTCTCTCACTGCGAAACGCGGGACAATCGGCATTTGAGCGCGGCACCGGCAACGCGCATCTTCTCGTATCGCGCGACGGCAGTCCGCTTGTCAGCGTGCTCAACGGGATCTTCTACGCGAATCCGCCGAAGGCTCCGATTGATGCCGTCAAACTCGAAGAGATTCGCAGCAGTTTCCCATGGAGCATGTTCATTCCGATGGCGGTCGGCGACAGTTACCGATCGTTCCCCGTCGTTGCGACGACGCCCGACTTCTTCACGAAGTTCGAGCCGGTTTCGGGCGAGCCGTGGACCTTTGCAGAAGGTCGTCCGTTCGAACGCAATTTCGAAATCGTGCTCGGCAATAGTGTCGCGAGGGAAACGGGCCTTCGCATGGGCGCGAAGCTCCTCGTGACACACGGATCGGGCAAGTCGCGTGAGGGCGTTGACGAACACGCGCACGTCCATGACGAATACGAATTCACCGTGGTTGGCATTCTCGCGCCAACGGGTTCGCCGCACGATCGAGCGCTCTTCTCCGACCTTGAGTCGAGTTGGATTCTTCACGCGCATGATCGTTTCGAACGTGAGGGCGCGCACAAAACCGTCACCGCGGCCGATCTCACCGATGCCGATCGTGTGGTGACAGGCGTACTCATGCGACTCCCCTCTCGCGATCCTGCCGCTGCGCCGCCCGCGCTTGTCTCGCAGTACGACCGCCTGCGGCGCGATGGCTCGATCACGGTCGCGATTCCTGCCAACGAAGTGCAACGGCTCTTCGACATCGTCTCGAGTATCGACGTCCTCTTCGTCGCGATGGCCATCGCCACACTCATCTCGTCGGGCGCAGCGATTCTCCTCTCGATGGTGAATTCGATGAATGAGCGTCGGCGACAGGTGGCGATCTTGCGCGTTCTCGGCGCGAGTCGCGCACGCATCTTCTGGCTTGTGCTGACGGAAAGCACACTGGTTGGGCTCATCGGCGCGGCCACAGGGGTCGTTCTCTGCGCGGTCGTGCTGTTCTCGGCAACAACATGGTTGCGCGAGGCACACGGCATTGTGATTGCGCCGCAACTTGACCCAAGAAGCGCCGTGCTTGTCGCACTCGGAACAACGCTCCTCGCCGCGGTGGCCGGAATCGTGCCGTCCATTCAGGCGTATCGCACAAGTGTGGCACGAAATCTCCGACCAATCGGCTAACCTCGCGCGTATCGCTCTTTCACCCTTGCAGCGTTCGGCGCTCTCTCAGTGCTTCTCGCCGCGTTCACAGATCTTGTCTTGAGTCCCGCATGAAGATCATTTGGACCATCGTCACATTGCTTCTCATCGCGGGCATTGTGGTGGTGCTCCAGCCACCGGCGCCGACGCGACGTCCCGACGATTCGGCGATGCTTGATTCTGCGGAACGCGCGATGGAACTCGCGACGGCGGCCGCGACGTCCACCGCGACATCAACGAATGGCGCGGCAACTGCTCCCTCCACGCCCGATCTCGATGCAGCGCTTGCTGCAAAGTCTGGTGCGCCGAGTGGAGATGCATCAAGCAACTCAACCGACTCAACCGACTCGAGGGAATCCGCGACAGCCCCGACGACGGACGCAACGAACTCTGCGAAGGAGAATGCTTCGTCCATCGCGGCCGCTCCGGCGGAAACTCCCGCGACGACCAACCCAGCCGCTTCGGGACCAGCCGCCGCCGAAGCTACGACGAAGAAGCCTTCACCCGAGCCCACCGCCGCGAAACCCGAGGAGATCGCTGCGGGCAGCGAGTTCACGCCGGAGATTCCAACGATCGCATTCGCGGAGATTCTTCCGAGCCGATTCGTCAAACTCGCGGACGGCGACATCTCCGTCGACGACGCATGGACTGTGCGCGGTGCTGGCACAAACGAGTCGCCCTACGAAGTTTCGTGGGAGTATCTGTCGAGTGCGCAGGAGACGTACGTTCCGCGATTAAGCGAGAAGAAGATCCCCGCGCGCATCGCGTTCTTGCACGGCAAGGTCGTGAAAATCTCGGGATATCTCGCCTTCCCACTTGTGGCTCCAACGTCCAGCGAATGTCTCGCGATGCTCAATCAATGGGACGGCTGCTGCATCGGCATTCCACCGACGCCGTACGACGCGATCGAAGTCAAACTCGCGACCGAACTCAAGGGTTGGAAGAAGCACACGATCAATTTCGGCACGATTACGGGCGTGTTCAAGGTGGAGCCCTACCTCGTTGAGAATTGGCTCGTCGGCCTCTACCTCATGGAAAAGTCAAAGATCGATACGGAGCTGTGATTGCGTCTGTGTGAGTGCTGACTCGCCTCGATGCAATGTTCGGCTCGCAGAAAAGTGCGTCGCCGAAAACTGCCGACGAAATCGACGACGAGCATCCACAGGCAAGAGCCTCCCCGATCAGAATCTTCGAAGAAAAATTCCTTTTTCGAAGTCGCGCGGAAGAAGTGCCAGAAACACGGGAAGAGAGAAGAAGGCGTGTATCCTTCGCGCCATGCTTGTCAAATCTTGCTTGCATTCTCACGCGTGTTCTT
>JBJOHQ010000144.1:0-10278 GCA_046047595.1 Planctomycetota bacterium
TCTTCTCTTTGTTCGTGAGCTGTTGACCCGCAGGACCGACGATCGACGGCCGCGAAGGCACATTCATCACGGGCTTCGCACCAGAGGTGTCGGTGAGTGACGATGGCGGCGGCGGCGGTGCCGTGATGACGCGACGCGCTGCGGGGGCCGTCGGTGCCACTGGGGCTTGCGGCGGCTTTCCGCCAGTTCCATCGAGCCGCGGTTGAGGACGCGCCGTCAAACCTGCAGGGATGCGATATGTCGGCGTCGTTGCTGTTGGTGGCGTCGTCGCTCCCGCGGTTGGTGCCGCTGAGCCCGCGGTCGGGGCGCTTGGCAGAGCCCCTGCACCGGTCGGCAATTTCGCCGCGGCCGAAGTTGCAGTCGGTGCCGCGCCCGTCGTCGATTCGTCGCGCTTCGCGGTTGCCGAGGGAGACGTTCCTGAAGAGGTCGCCGATGGTGTGGCCGTCGTCGCTGAAACAGCGCCCGCGGTCGGTACTGCGGCGGAAGTCGCATGACCACTTGCTTGCGCACTTGCCTGACCACTGGTCGACGGGGTCGCGCCAACTGCAGAAGGACCTGATTCCTTCTCTGGAGCCCCTACCGATGAAACGGACTCTTCACTCGCCGGCTTCGCCGCAGACTTCCCGCCGACCGACGTCGCGGGCTTTGCCACGGACGCGGAGTCGTCGACAGAAACAGCTGCCTTGCGCGTCGCGCGCTTTGCAACCGTCGGAGTTGCCTCGCCCGTCGTTCCTTCAGCATCGCCTGCACCCGCGCCAACGGTCGACCCTGCTGGCGATTTCGACGCGCTCTTCGCCGTCGACTTTGTTGCCGCTGATCCGGCCGAGGAAGCCTTCGCGGCAGTCGACGCAGCATTCGATTTGGATGCGCTCGCCTGCGACGCAGAAGTGGAGGATCCAGCCGAGGATTCAGTCGAGGATCCAGTTGAGGATCCAGTTGAGGATCCAGTTGAGGAATCCACTGAAGAGGAGCCCGACTCACCATCGGATGCGTCAGCGACGGCCGTCGCTGTTGCTGCCGCTCCCCCCGCATTCGCGAACCACTCGCGGATCGTCAGCGCAAGGCCGATCGACACCGGCGAGAGGTGGGTTGCGATATCGGGAATCTCTTCGGCCTGGCAACGCGCGACGATGTCCTTGGAACTCACACCGAGTTCCTTGGCAAGCTGATGCACCTTCAGCGGGGCGGGTTTCTTCGACAAGCAGTCCTCCTAAAGCCCATTTCACCTGAGAGCCCAGTACATCCTGAGCTCCCTCAAACACTCTCACGACGCTCGGCGCCACGCGTGTGGCCATCGAGCACGATCTCATCCCACACGATCAACCATCCGCACGGCCGGAGCGGTGCGCGCCGAGGATCGAATCCGCAGCACTTTCCGCGTCGGCATCGGGTTCTGCACTCGAACCTTCGGACCCGTGCGTCGTTCCCAAGATTGCTTCGGTCGCGGCCGCATCTTCCGCGGCACGAGCCGCAGCTTCCGCTTGCTCGCGCTCGCGTTCCACTTCAACCTCACGTGCGCGATTCGACGCCGACGCACACATGATGTCTGCGAGCTCGTCCGAAATCTCGAGCTCTTCCATAAGCATTTGAGGCCCGATTTCTTCGACGTCGAACACGCTGATCATGCCGAGCGCGCCCAACTTGTCGAGCATTTCGTCGTTGACACCTTCGATCGGACGCAGGGTTTCCTGCAGAATCTCGAGGCCCTTCGCAAACTCAACCGGCGTCAGGATGTCAATGTCCCAACCCGTGAGTCGCGCGGCGAGGCGCACGTTCTGACCGCGCTTACCAATCGCAAGTGAAAGTTGGTCTTCACGCACGATGATCGTGGCGCGGCCGAGTTCGAAGCAGAGGCTGACTTCTTCGACCGCGGCTGGACGCACTGCGTTCGAGATGAGCACTTGGCTCGACTCGTTCCACAGCACGATGTCGATCTTCTCGCCGTTCACTTCATCGACGATGTTGCGAATACGGCTACCGCGTACACCGATGCAGGCGCCCTTCGCATCGACCTTCGAGTCGACGCTTGCAACCGCGACCTTGCAGCGTTGGCCAGGCTCGCGCGCGAGTGCCTTGATTTCGATGACGCGCTCCGCGACTTCCGGAACTTCAGCCTCAAAGAGGCGACGGATGAAGTCAGGATTTGCGCGCGACAGAATGATCTTGACTTGGCTTCCGGCGTCGCGCACGTCGAGCACGAGGCAGCGAATGCGATCACCTGGCTTGAACATCTCGCCTGGGATCTGCTCGGACTTCGGCATGAACGCCTCGGCGCGATCGACTTGCACGATCAGTGCTGGGCCTTCTTGACGAACGACGGTGCCTGCCACGATTTCGCCCTGCTTCTTCGCGAACTCTTCCATCAGCGCGTTCCGCTCGTCTTCGCGGAACTTCTGAATCATCACTTGCTTCGCGGTTTGCGCGGGGATGCGGCCGAGACGCTCGATCGGGATCATCTCGCGATCCACAATTGCGCCTTCTTCATTCATGATGTTGCGCCAGATCGTGATCTTGCCCGAAAGACGATCCATCTCGCAGCCGAACTCTTCGGTGTCGAGCGAGTCGAAGTGCTTGCGGGCAGCACTGATCATCGCCATCTCAAGATCGCGGAAGAGATGCTCACGATCGATGTTCCGGTCGCGTGCGATCGAGTCGAGGATGCGAAGAGTTTCAGCGTTCATGGCGTGGTGACCTTTGAGACCTTTCTCTGACGTGCGCGCGGGTGCCTCAAGATGCTGTGGCTGCCGCGAGCGAGATTGTTCCGCAGCGATTGCTGCGGCTGGGTTGTCCCGCAGCGAGTGCCGCGGTTGAGATGTCCCGCAGCGACTGCTGCGGTTGAATTGTTGTGCGCGCGTTCTGGATCCGGGTTGGTCGACTCCGCCGAACAAGTCTTCACGGGACTTGGCGCGGCCGCCAAAACAAACCCAAAACAAAAAACCACGCGCAGTTGCGCATGGCCAGTTCAGTGCCTGCGGACATCACCGCAGGTGGTTCCGTTCTGCCGAATGGTCAAGCCATCACGGTCGCGGGAAGCCTCCGGGGATGTTGAACGACTGCCGTGCAAGACACGCACTTTCGTGCATACCTCGGGGCAATGTGTGACGCGTACTGGGATGCCACTCGTGCGCAAACGTCGGCCGCGGGCGACTTTGTCGCCACGCTGACGTCCGGCACGCGAAGCATCCAAAGCTTCGCGCCACGCTCGAACCAGACCGGAAATGAGACCTCTCAGGCCTCATTGCAGGTATCCAGCTCGAACGGTCCTACCGCTTGACGGATCACGGGGGGTTGAGTCACCGGGAATCGAAAGCATTGGGACACACCGTTCGGTCGCAAGCCGGTCTGAAACCGGACATCGAAACTCCCCTCCTATTGCAACAAACGCTCTAGGAGGGGCTTGGAAGATATCGCTCCCGCATCAAAAGGTCAACGCAGGGACACTTCCTCGCCCTCGAGTCGCTCAAGTTTGTGAAATCCTCACGCTGCCGGACAGGCGATCGTCGGGTGGCTGGGGCGACGATGGCGAAGCACGGTGGCGAAGCACGGTGGCGCATGGCGACGCAAGTTCGCGACGCATCAAACCGCGCCCAATCGCATCACTTGCCGCTTCCGCCACCGAGGTCGATGCGCTCGTTTGCCGCCACAGCGCGGTCGATTCGCAGTGCGCGGTTCCCCCGCAACTGCCCGATTTGTGCGAGGAACTTCGCCTTTCCCTCGACACCGAGCACCGCCGGCGACGTGGCCGGGCGGCTGGTCACGATCAGATCGCCCACTTCGAGTGAGCGAAGCTCCGCGAGGGAAATCGTTGTCGTTGCGAGGGTTGCATCGAGTTCAACGCGCGCCCCCGAGAGTCCGCCAGCGATTCGTTCCGCTGTGCCGCCCTCCCCGTGGTTCTTGCCCGTCACGAACCAACTTTGCGCTGAGAGATCCTCGATCAGCGGCTCAATCGCGTTGTAGGGAATGCAGAGCGCCATCGATCCCGCGCGATTCGTCAACTTCACTTCGAAGCCGATAACGACGACGACTTCGTTCGGCGGGACGATCTGCACGAGCTGCGGGTTCGACTCCATTTCGCCGAGCGAGAAATCGATCTTTCGAATGCCCGCCCACGCCTCAGACAGCGCGGCCAACCCGCGTACGAGGATCTTCTGCAGGAGTTTCGTCTCGATCAGCGTCATCGGCCGCTGCGGAACAAAGAGCTCCTTGTTCGAGCCGCCGAGGAGGCGATCGATGATCGGGTAGAGCACAAGCGGCGAGACTTCGAGGCAGATCTGACCTTCGAGCGGCGGGCAGCGAACGAGGTTGAAACTCGTTGGGTTTGGTAGACCTGAGATGAACTCTTGATAGGTCATCTGCGTCGCACTTGAAACGCGGACTTCCACGATCGTGCGCAGGAACCCCGAGAGCGATGCGCCAAAATTTCGCGCGAACGTCTCGTGGAGCATCTCAAGCGCGCGCATCTGATCCTTCGAAATGCGTTCAGGTCGTTTGAAGTCATACGGGCAGATTTCGACCTTCTCGCGATCGCGTCGCGCCCGCGAGAAGATCTGCGTTGGCGGTGCGGCGACGGCGGGCGCAGGCTCACTCGCCTGGTTGAGAAGCGCGTCAATTGCGGATTGGTCGAGTACTTCGGTGCCGGCCATATTTCGTCCTGAAATGGGCCCTCAATCTGGAGGCCGCGCGCGACAAGAAACTGCGGGAAACTGCGGGAAACTGCTCGCGAGACCCCAGGCTCCGCCGGAGGTCGGCACATCGCACGCAGGGTGCGATATCGGCGGCCCCCACCCGACCCCGTGAAATTCGCCTGTCATGGCCCGCAGTCTCGGGACGACCAACGACGATGATCGGGATCCCGCGCAACCCGTCGCGAATGCCATCGCTTCGAGCCTGATCGCATGCAGTCGGCAACGGAACCGTCCATGGCCCGTACGATGCCCGCCCCATGCGCAACCTGAGAACCATCGAGACCGCGCTGGTCTTTCCCCTTTCGCCGTTCCAACGCGCGATTCAACGATCACCTCGCCATTTCATGCTCCGAACCACGCTGCACTCGATGCTCCACTTGCTTCTCCGCGGCCGAAGCGCCGCTCTGGCCGTCCTCACGATCGCCGCGCTGTTTTGCCTCGTCGCTCCAAGCGCGAGTTATGCCGTCGCCCAGAACCCACCGAAGTTCCCCGGCGTGCCCGGCCTCGGGGGAGGACTCGGGGGAGGAATTGGTGGAGGCGGTGCCTTTGGCAAGAACGCCGCCGAAGACGAGCCGGTGTTTAACGACTCGCGCGATCAGGTCGAAACGCGGCTTGTGCTCTCACAGGACAAAGCAGCACCTGGCGGCGACCTCCCCATCGCGATCGAGATGAAGTTGAAGTCGGGCTACCACGTGTGGACTGGCCCAACGCCGCCGGCCCCTGGCCTTGTTGTGTGGGATGGTGCGATTCGCACCGAGGTCATTCTCAACCCCAAGGAAGGCCCCGACGGCGCGATCACAAGCGCACCGATCGACGGCATCGATTTCAACACGGCCTTCATCCAATGGCCCGAGCAACACGGATACGACACCGATGTTGGTGAAGGCAAGAAGAAGTACGCGGTGTACGAAGGCACGCCCGTCGTCTTCATTCCGCTTTCGGTGAAGAGCGATGCGAAGCCTGGCATCGTTGAAATCCCAGTGCGCGTGACGTTCCAAGCATGCGACGCGGTTGGATGCAGCCGCCCCGCCGATGTCGATCTTGTTGCTCGAATTGAAATCGTCGCGAACGCTTCGGCGACTGAACCGAATGCCGCGTTTGTGGCGTTCGATCCGCCGTTCGATCCAACCGTCTACGGCCGTATCCGCTCAGGCGAGAAGCCAACGGAACTCCTTGAGTTTCCGATCTTCTCCTACAAGTTCTCGATTGATCCGAACGGGCTCGGCTTCTTGCTTCTGCTCGTCGTCGCTGCGTTTGGTGGAGCACTGCTCAACTTCACGCCGTGCGTCTTGCCAGTGATTCCGCTGAAAATCATGGGCCTTTCGCAAGCGGCGCAAGGCAGCCGTGCGAAGTGCTTCTCGCTCGGCTTCGTGATGTCGCTCGGCGTGATTGCATTCTGGCTCGCGCTTGGCGTGATGATTGCGTTCGTCAAAGGTTTCACGAGCACGAATCAACTGTTCCAAACGCCCGCGTTCACGATCGGTGTCGGTGTGGTGATCGCCGTCATGGCGATCGGTATGGCCGGATTCTTCTCGCTGAAACTGCCCGACTGGGTCTACATGGTCGAGGCGAAACACGATAGTTACAGCGGGTCGTTCTTCTTCGGCATCATGACGGCAGTGCTCTCGACGCCGTGCACGGCCCCGTTGATGGGTACTGCTGTCGCGTGGGCAACCACGCAAGGCCCAACGACCATTCTCACGGTTTTCGGCGCGGTTGGCACCGGTATGGCGATCCCCTACCTCGTTCTCTCGGCGAATCCCGCGTGGATCGACAAGATGCCACGCACAGGTCCTGCGAGCGATCTCATCAAGCAAGTCATGGGACTGTTGCTCCTCGCTGCCGCCGCATACTTCATTGGCGCGGGCGTCGCGGGCATCCTCGTCGCGCCACCCGAACCACCAAGCCATCTCTACTGGTGGTTCGTGTCGATTCTCGGCGCAAGCGCTGGTGGTTGGCTTGCCATTCGCACGATCGCGCTCACGAAAAAGCCTTTGAATCGCGTGGTATTCGGCGGTTTGGGAACGTTCGTACTCGTGGTCAGCGTCTTGATTGGACTCTCGCAAACTGCGAAGGGCCCCGTCGATTGGACCTACTACACGCCTGAACGTTTGGAGGCCGCGCAGAAGGCAGGCAAGGTTGTGGTCGTCGATTTCACCGCAGAATGGTGTGCCAATTGCAAGACGCTCGAAGCGCTTGTTCTCAACACGCCTGCAGTTTCAAAGGAACTCAACGCGGATGATGTTGAATCGATCAAGGTCGATCTCACGGGCAACAATGTGGCAGGCAACGCGCTTCTCAAAGCGTCGAATCGCGTGACGATTCCGCTCTTACTCGTGTACGGACGCGACGGCTCGCTCGTGATGAACTCCACCGAGTACACACCTGCGCAAGTGCTCGCGGCGATCGAAGAAGCGCGTGGAAAGGCAAAGTCCGATGGTTGAGACATTCCTCTACTCGGTTCGTTCGACGTTCACGAACGCGGAAGTGCGCGCGGAGTTCGTTGCGTGGCTGCGCGGCGGACATCTCGCGGATGTTGTTCGCGCGGGCGCGCTCGACGCGGAAATCGTCGAGTTTGAACTCGCAACGGACGCGCCAAGTGGTGCGATTCCCGATGTCGAAACGCGGTACCACTTCGCATCGCGCGCAGCATTTGACGCCTACGCGAACGGCCCCGCCGTTCCACTGCGTGCCGAGGGCATGGCGAAGTTTCCCGCATCGCGCGGCATCGTCATGACGCGCGGTTTCGCGCGATCAACGCTGCGCATCTCTGGCGTCTGACGGAGGGCGCGCGGCGGGACTCGGATCAAATCTCGCATCTGAGTACGGATCTGCGTTCGTGCCGAGTTTTTGTTCAAGGAGCGCGAGTTCGCGCGGTGAGAGTTGCGCGAGTGGATCGAGCGCGAGCTTGGCGTTCACGACGTACGCGCGTTCGTACGCTTCGCGCGGATCGCCGATCTCCGACGCGAGATCACTCATGAGAGAATTCATGCCATCCGCTGTGAGTGCGGCGCGCACGATTTCACGTGCTTCGCCGAGTGCCATCCAGCGCCGCGGGTTCTTCGGAAAGCCCTCCGCTCCTCGCGCAACCACATTGAGCAGTGCGAACACGTTCCAGCGTTCGTCAGGATCGCGGAGTTCGCCCTCAGATGCCGAAGTTCCCTCGAACACCGAGGCTCCCTCGGCCGAAGCACCGCCGGCGAAGGCCCTGCGGATCGACGCAAGTGCGACGTCCGCGCGCAGTGCATCCGACTTCGGCCCGCGCAGCTGCCGTCGCCAAGCGATCTGCTGCGCGAGTTCAAGCGCGGCGAGTTCGCGCGCGCCGACGTGGTCAGCCGGGTCTTTCGCCTCCGCCCGCGCCACCTGAGCGGCCGCCAGCGCCTGCGCAACCGCCGCCTCGAGTTCGAAGCGCGACCACGCATAGTCCCCCGCACTGAGTTGCCGCGCGGCGTCCATGCGGAGGTCGTACTCTCGTGCACGATCGTTTGCGCCTGAGTCCTGCGCGAGCACACCGAGTTGAGCCGCAACGTTCGCCACACGCGATCCGCGCGAGAGAGCCTGCACCAGTCCGATCGACATCGAAAGCACTGCGAGGACTCCAAGCACCGCGATCGAAAGGCTGTTCGAGAGACTGTTCAAGCAACCTGTCGAAGCCGACAACCGAAACGAACGAGTCAATGCGTGGTCGGCTGCGACTGTAGATGACGCGCCAAGCGGGAGATCCGTCGCGCACGCGAGGAACGCGAGCGCAAGGACGCACGATCCTGGCATCCACGCGACGGTTTCGATCTGCGCATGAACAAGCACCAACACGCCGATCGCGAAAGCGACCGCGCGCAGCGCGAGACCAGAAATCACCGCGGCGGCGTGCGCGGCGCACATCGCGAGTAACGCGAACGCGAAGACACCGAGGAGCCGCGTCACCACCCAGTACGCATCGACGATCGGTGATTCGACGGTCGACGCGAGCGCGGTCCCGAACACCCCGCAACCGATCGCGATCAACGCCGCCGTTCGCCGCACGCGAAGCACTTCCGCTTCCGCGAGGACCGAGTTGTCGCTCGTTGGTCGCGCGGGCCAAAATGCCGCGAAAACCAGGGCGATCCATGCAACTCCACTCACACCGAACGCAACGAACCAGTCGAAAAAGATCGAGTGCAGACTCTTCACATCTTCAGGACAGTTCTCGGGTTTCGCCGCGTTGAAGAACTCCTGCACGCGATCGGGGCCGCAGCCGAGAACGACCATTGCCTCGTTTCCGAGGATCCCGAAGCCGCCCTCGATGTAGTAACCGCGGAAGAGCAAACTCAGTTCACCGATGCGCGTGCCGACGATCCATCGAGCGCCGACGAGCGCGAGCATCATTCCAGCAAGAACGAGTGCCCAACGCGCGGACGGCAGCGTGTCGCGCGTTCGAGCAACACGCAAAAGAACGATGAGTGCACCCGCTGCGATCACCGTCGCGCCGATCGCGCCCTTTCCGCCATTCACGAGAAGCAGCGCGGCACACGCGCACGCAGCAAGCGCAAGGAGCAGCGTGTTTCCCGATTGTTGCATGCGACGCGCAAGCAACGCGAGCGCCGCGAATCCGACCGCGCCAACTCCCATCATCGTCGAGTACGGATTTGAAAGGCCAAACCAACCCGTTGCCTCAGGCTGTCGAAGTCGTCGTTCATAACTCTGCGCGATGCTTGAATCCGCGAGCCATCCGCGCGCCGCAAAGAACTCCTCGCGGGTCTTGTCAAAGTGAGCGACGGTCGCAGGGTGTTCGACAAGTACTTGCACCGCGCCGCGCACGGTAAGAAGCGCAGTCAACGCCAACAAGACTGAAACTGCCGTCGCCCGTATCGCGCGGTCACGCACGAGATGGGCGAGCGCGACAAACGCGAAAATCGCCGCGATCCACGTATCCCCGCGAAATCCGTTCTCCGCGACGATTCCCGTGCGCGCATGCAAGATCGCAATAGGCACTGGAAGGAGCGCGAGAAGTACAAGCCCAAGCCGAACGCCGCGTTTTTCGCGCCATTCGCCAATCAACGCCATCACAGCGGACGCAAACAACGCGAGATCGAGCACGTGCGACTTCGCCGCGCCAAGAACAAGTAACGGCATCGCATCGCGTGCTGGATCAACATCCGCAAACCAAACGTTCGGCTCGACCGAAACCATCGCACGCAGCGCGGCAATCGTGAGTATTCCCACGAGGCCAACCATGCGCATCATGCGTCACGCTTCTTTCGCGAAACACTTGTTTCGAGCACCGCCATCACGGCAAAAATCCCAAGGAGTTGTAGCCCAACGAGTGCGGCTTGCCATGGACGCAAGAGACCAAGTCCGATCGCACTCATCGCGGTCACCGCGGTGAGAAGCCAAAGCACACCGACCGCGCGGCGCTTCGAGAGTCCGAGTTCGACGAGTCGATGCGAGATGTGTTCGTGGCCACCGATGAATGGGCTTTTCCCGCGTGAAATGCGCCAAAGCGTGACGTAGACCCCGTCGTAAAGCGGAATCGCCAAAACGATCAGCGGCATGAAGACGCCGTACCACGCACTGCCAAGCGCGTAGCCCGCATGATCGGTGTCGATGTACACCG
>JBJOHQ010000145.1:0-2762 GCA_046047595.1 Planctomycetota bacterium
TCGGCGGTTGCTGCGATGCGTGCAGCAATCGACTCCGCTTCATCGACCGACAAATGGCCTGCAAGATGCGCGCGAAATGCGAACTCCCCCGCTCGCGCGCGGCGCGCGAGCATCGGTGTCGGCATCGACGTCGCGGCTGGTGCGGACTTCGCCTCAGCTCCCGCGATCAACGCATCGACGAGCGCTTCAACAACCGCAGGCGCACCGACACTCGAGATTTCGAGCGAATCTTCGCCGGTGAAACTCGCAGGCCCAGGCATCCAGTACGCGATCGCGGGCAACGTACAACCCGAAAGTTGTGCGCGAACGCGCCGAATTCCGCGCACGTCAAACGATTGTTGAAACACCGTCTCTGCCGCACGACGCGCTGCCGGCCCGCTGACGCGCACCAGCGCACGCGCACTGCGGCCTGGTGGCGACGCGACCGCGACGATCGTCTCACGCACGTTCATCGCCCCTTCGGACGTCGTCGCTCCGAATCGCGGCGCTTTTCATCTGCGCGCGCGAGTGCTTGTTCGTAAAGGCGCCCGAGGAAATCCTTCTTCTTCGCCTTCGGATCGGGCTTCGCGAGAAGATCCATCGCGTCCACTTGCTTCTTGATGATGCGGCTTTCGTAAATGCCGACGCACGTCGACGTGAGGATGTAGAGCGTGAGACCGCTCGGCGCCGCATACGTCATCAGCGGGAACATGATGACCATCATCCACTTCATCATCTTCTGCTGCGCGATCTGCTCATCCGTCATGTTCGGCGCCATCGGCGGCGTCATGTACTTCTGTTGGAAGTAGAAGACGATGCCCATGAGGATCGGCAAAAGGTTCAGCGATGAGACGGTGAAGAAGTAGAGATTGACCGCGGGGAAGTTGAGGAAGCGATCGGGCTCTGCAAGGTCGGCGAGGAAGAGCCAACCGTCGAGCGACTGGAAAATCCCGAAGAATGCAGGCTGTTGGCGCAACTCGAACGCGAAGTAGAGCATCGCGTAGAGCGCCATCCAAATCGGCATTTGCGCGAAGGTCGGAAGAATGCCGCCGACGCAACCCGCCGGGCTCACGCCGCGTTCCTTGAAGAGACGCCACTGCTCTTGCTGCATGCGCTGCGGATCGTCTTTGAACTTCTTCTGCAGTTGATCGAGTTCAGGCTTGAGCGCCGTCATCGCCTTCGAGAAGCGCTGCATCGAGATCTGCGACTTTTTCTGAATCGGGTGCAGGATCAGACGGACAACCACGACGAGCGCGATGATCGCAAGACCCCAGTCGAACACGACGTACGACTTGAGGAAGAGAAGGAACCACAACAAACCATCGGCGAGCCATGCGAAGGTGCACCACGAGCAGCAACCGCTCATGAGGTACACGATGAGGTCGCGCATGTTGAGCGCAGCGAGAGGCTCGGCGTTTCCGAGGATGCGATTGTCGAGTGGGCCTGCGTAGAAACCGAGATCGAACGATGCGTCGCTCTGCGGCGCGACGGCAACCTTTGGGCTCCAGAGCGAGGTGAAGAGCAACTCATTCGTACCAGTCGCTTGATTCGAGAAGGCTGAGACTTCAGCGACGCTTGCGAGCGCCTTCGATGCAACGGTTGGTGGCGCGTATGGCGCGTGCACGGCGAGCGCGAAGTAGCGATCGGTGCTTCCGAACCACGACAGCGTGAAACCGCCTTCGGTCGACTTCTCATTCGGCCACACGACCGGATTGCCCTCTGCGACCTGCGACGAGAAAGCGCTCCGGTCGTAGAGCTGGCCATTCGCACTGACAAACGACTGCGACGGATCGCGCGACTCAGGGAAGAGGTAGCCGAAGTGGTAGCGGCGAACTTCCGTCAGCGTCTTCGGGTCGTATGGCTTGTCGCCAGGGCCATTCTGCAGGAGTCGAACCTGCATCGGATTCGCCGTGAGGTTCGTGAAACGCTGCTCGACCGCGAGGTCGAAACCCGTGTTTCCAAGCCGAAACGAACGCGTCATGCGCGCGACGACATTGCCTTTTTCATCGGCAATTTCGGTCACAAATTGGCCGGGTGCGGTCTCGGCCCACACGGCGCCGAACACGGAAACCGACGCTCCGTCGATTTCAAGTTCGCGCACCGCGAGGACCGGAAGCGCGACGTCGCCGAAGTTGGTCGATGCGCCGAGCACGTAGCGACGCGACTCGTCGGGCAGTGCCGCGAGATCGTTGTCCGCACGCGCGCGACGCGCTTGATCGGCGTCTTGCACCGTGAGCCAAATGTCCGCCGCGACCACGCGGTCGATACCTGCAGCGTTGCGCGAGAACGTGAACTGCGCGGGCGCAACCGCGGGATCGAGCGACCCGAGCTTTTGCGGCGCTTCGGGCGCGGTCATCCCCGCTGGCACGCGCGCGGTGTAGCGCGGAGCTTCGACGCTGCCTGCGGGCGATGCGGCGTCTGTATTTGCCACCGTGTTCGCCGCTGTGTTCGATGCGGCATTCGAATCCGTCGCAGCCGCCGATGCCTGTGCGGCCGACCCCGCGGCGTCGGGCGACGCTGGCGAAGTCGTTTGCGAATCTGCTTGCGACGCGGTCGTCGAAGCTTCCGCGGCATCGCTCTTCTTGCGAGGCGAGCCCTGCGCAACAAGGATGCCGACGAAGACGACACCGATCGCGAGTGCGGACGTAATGAGGAAACGCTTCAGCAGTGGAGACATGTGAGTTTGGAAAAAGCGTGAGGTCGTAGCGCGGCCGCTTAGTGCGGTCGCAGCGAATTCTCGGGGGCTGCGGAGCGTATCCGACCCGCAAGATCTTCGACGGAAG